>JAIOTD010000047.1 GCA_021107205.1 archaeon
AAATACCTTGAGTAAAAATAACACTTGAATTTTCATTTAATATAATTGTGTTATTATCAATAGTAGAACTTTCTAATAAACCTTCAAATATATTTAAAACTCTTGGACTTACAACTAAATAGCTTATTATTAATAATATTAGAAATACACCTATAGAAATAACCATTAATTTCTTTATTGTTTTTTTAGCTTTACTTTCCCCTTCATAAGGTTCTATCTTAATATCATCTTCAAAATCCATAAAATAAATAAGAATTAACTAAATATAAATTTATTCTAAAATTTCAATAGAAATATTTATTGTATCTGGTATTGGAACTCTCATAATTAATCTTAAAGCTCTTTCATCTATGTTAAGATCTATTAATCTTTTATGAACTCTCATCTCATATCTTTCCCAAGAAGCTTTTCCTTCACCATCAGGACTTTTTCTTGTTGTTAATTTAACTCTTTTTGTTGGTAAAGGTATAGGACCATTAAATTTAACTTTAGTTTTTTTAGCTATATCCATTATAGATTCGATTATTTGATTTAATTCATCTATATTATTACTTGCTAAATTTATTCTTGCTTTTTGCATGTTTTTAAGTTTAAGAAAGGTATTTATAAAGGTTATGATAGTCTGGGAACGTGTTTTGCTTTTACTAAGGAGCCTCCTTTCTAGATTTTCTTTTGAATACCAATATATGCATTAATGAATGTTCTTCCTTGTAATGCCAAACATATAGTTCTATGGCATCCATCATCAATATCACACATCTCTTTTAGATATTTCTCTTTATCTCTTATGGCACTATTCTGAATGGTGATTATTGGAATATGTTTATTAAGATAAGATACAAATGGTAATATCCTAAATAAATGATTTAGTTCACCTTTTAATATTTTGTTTGAATTTTTGAATATTTGATTTGCAGTCCACTTAGTATCTTTAAAAAGTAAATTATCAACAATATGCCCCATATGAGGCCAAACACCTGTATTGGAAATTTTTATTCTGCCAAAATACCAATCACAGGATTTATATCTTATTATACGGTTTTTATCTTTTATACATTGCCAAAGTTCTTTTTCAGAATACTTTTTTATTTTATTTTTTATTTTATTATAAATTTCTTTATATTCTGAAATGTTGTTAATTTCCCCATATTCTTTTTTGAGTTCATCTGATATAATAAATGCTTGTAGAACTTCTTTAATTTTAACTTTCTTCATTAATTATAATTTAATACTATAAATAGATTTCTTTTAATAAAATAAGAAAAAAAGAAAAAATTAAGATTTCAAATCTTTCTTAACTAAATCAATACACATTCCAGCTGCTACTGTAGAACCTGCATCTCTTATAGCAAATCTTGCCATATGAGGTATTTCACTTTGTTTTTCAATAACCAATGGTTTTGTTGGCACGATTTTAACTATTGCTGCTTCCCCGTTCTTCAACATATCTGGTTTTTCTTGTAATGTTTCACCAGATGCTGGATCTATTTTCTTAACTAACTCTGTTATTTGACAAGCAACTTGTGCTGTGTGTATATGGAATACAGGTGTATATCCTACTGTCATAACACTAGGGTGATTTAATACAACAATTTGAGCTGTAAATTCTTTTGCAATTGTTGGAGGACTATCTTCTCTTCCTAAAACATCTCCTCTTGCAATATCTTTCTTACCTATTCCTCTTACACTGAAACCAACATTATCTCCTGGAATTGCTTCTTGAACTTGTTCATGATGCATTTCTATAGATTTAACTTCACCTGTTACCCCTGTACCTTCTCTTGCTGGTACAACAATAACTTTATCTCCAACTTTCATTACACCTGTTTCAATTCTTCCAACAGGTACAACACCAATTCCTGTTATATTATAAACATCTTGAATTGGAAGTCTTAATGGTAAATTTGTTGGCTTTTCAGGTTCTTTTAAAGTATCTAAAGTTTCAACTAATGTTGAACCTTTGAACCATGATAAATTGTCTGATTTCTTAACGACATTATCTCCTTTTAATGCGGATAATGGAATAAAGGGTACTTCATCAGGATTATATCCTACACCTTTTAATACTTCTTTTACATCTGCTACAACTTTATCAAATTTAGCTTGATCATAATTAACAGCATCCATTTTATTTACTGCGATTATCATTTGACCAACACCTAATGTTTTAGATAACCAAATGTGTTCTTTTGTTTGTGCCATAACACTGTCTGTTGCAGCTACAACTAAAACACCTGCGTCTGCTTGTGATGCTCCAGTAATCATGTTTTTAATAAAATCTTTGTGTCCTGGTGCATCTATAATTGTAAATTCATATTTTTGTGTTACAAACTTCTTATGAGCTAAATCAATTGTAACTCCTCTTTCTCTTTCTTCTTTTAAGTTATCCATAACAAAAGCAAACTCGAATCCACCTTTTCCAAGTTCTTCTGCTTTTTCTTTTAATTTTCTCATAGTTTGTTCATCTATAACTCCAGAATCAAATAAAGTTCTACCTACTGTAGTAGATTTACCATGGTCAACATGACCAATGAATACTAAGTTAATGTGTGGTTTTTCTCTTGCCATTATTAAATTCCCCCTAAAAATTGTTTTAATTATAAAGTAATGTAATAAGAATATTTTCTGTTTATAAATGTTACTATTGGTTATAATGATTCTTTTAAAAACTTAGCTTCTAATTTTTTTAATTCTTTTATATCGAATGCATTTACACTTTCCCTTGAATTTGACCTTAATATTTCATATAATTTTCTGTCAGTTAATGCTTTTATCATTTTTTGTGCAATATCTTCAGGAAAATTAGGATTTACTAATAATCCATTATAATCATTTATTGTATATATATTCATAGGAGCCATATCAGATGTTATTATTGGAGTTCCACAAGCAAGAGCTTCGATATAAACTAAACCAAAACCTTCTGAGATAGAAGCCATTGTAAATAAATTTGCCCAAGAATAAAAATGAGCAAGATTTTCTTGTTCAACGTTAGGTATAACAATAATGTGGTTTGATTTTTTAACTATATTTTCTAAATCCTCTTTTAATTCTCCTTCATCCCCTATATGTAAATGTAATAATTCTTTACCTAATTCTTGATAAACTATATTTGAAGCTTTCATTAAATTTAATAAATTTTTTTGCCATACTAATCTTCCTGCTGACAAGATTCTGTATTTTGAATTATATCTTGTTTGTAATTCTTCAATGGAATTCGTTCCTCTGTAATCTCTAAAAATATCTAAATTTATCCCATCATTTATTACAATAATTTCCTCTTCTTTTGCTCCCTGTTCAATACATTTTTTTTTGGCAGCATTAGATACGCAAATTATTCTATCAACTTCTTTTATTTTAGACGTAGGAAATAAATTATGAACTGATATAAATGAAGGTATACTATACATTTTTCCAATTATTCCACTTAATTCTGCACACCAATCACCATTGTAACCTCTAACTAAATCTGATTTTGTTTCTCTCATTATTTGTTCAATATCTTTTAAATTTAAGTCAGAAGGATAAACAGGAAATCCTGCAAATTCAAATGAATCATTTCTTGTTTCTTTTATACCTAATATTGAAACTTCGAATTCGCCATTAGGATTGAAATATCTTTCTCTTTCTTCTCTAGAATATCCTTTATGATTATAAGATTCTACAGGGTCATTAGGAATTAATAATAATTTTGGTTTACTCATTTTATATCACTTTTTGTTAATCTAAATTTACTTATAACTTTTTGAGGAATTTCACTAAAATTTAAACCTCTTCTTAGAATAGATTCTATAACTATTTTTTTTCCAATAGATAATTTTTCTTCAGAACTTGTTATGTTGGTGGCTCCTGTGTTTAATAAATGATATTTGTGTAGTTTTCTTGGAACTCTCTGAATATCACCAACTTCAGATAATTTAAGTGCAAAATCCCAATCTTCTCCTGAAGAATTATATTCAGGATTATATCCTCCAACTTGAATAAATGATTCCCTAGTAAATATTGAAGCATGTCCTAAATACATTCCATTTAAAAGTTCTTCAAAACTAAATTCTCTTTTAATCCAAGGGTTAACATAATTATTTGGATTAACCAGAGAAAATTCCTCCCATTCCCATCCTTGTAAATGCCCTATCCAAAAACCATCACTATATGCACAAACCGTTTTAGAGTTTGATTCTAAATTATTTGTTAATATTTGAACAGCTTCAGGTAGCAACTCATCATCAGCATCTAAACGTATTACATATTTACCAGATAATAAAAACCCTAAATTCATTGCCATGCTTCTTCCTTTATTATCTTGTCTATGTATTGTTATTCTATCATCATTACAAATAGATTCAAGACATTTTTTTACATTTATTTTACTTCCATCGTCTATAATAACAATATTATAATTAATACTTGTATCTTGAGTTAATGAACTTATAACTGCTCTAGGAAGAGTATCTTCTGCATTATATGAAGGAATAACTATACTTGTAGTTGGTTTTATTATTCTTCCTTCTTTTTCTGTTGAGTATTCAAAAACATGTCCAAGTTCTCTAAGTTCCATTTCATTTACCTAATAATCTTTCATATAATTTTAAATAATTTTTAGCCATTGTTCTTGCTGAGAAATCTTTAATTCCTATATTTCTTATTTCATTAGGATTTAAATTTAAAATTTCATAATATCTTCTTTCTGCATCTTCTAAATTATTTACATTTAATCCTGTTAATCCATCATAAACTAATTCACTTGTTACAGCCCCATTAACACCCAAAACAGGTGTTCCGGACATTATAGATTCTAAAACGGTAGATGGACATGCTTCAATATTTCCTTCGACTTCAATATTTCCTAAAAATTGCATAAATAAAGAATAAGTAAATAAAATCCTTTTTTCTTCATCATTAGCAGATCCAAAATAAATTATATTTCCTTTCCCAAAATTAAAAGTTCCATTTAAAACTTCTTGGATAAATTTACCTTTATTTTTACTTACATCGAGATTTATTTGAGGTCTTACATTTTCTTCAAAATAAGGCACAGATTCTGGATAATAAGGTGCCCCTGCTATAACTAAATCAAGTCCGATTTTTTTTGCTAAATTTATAGATGTTTTATGACCCTTAATCGGTTTCATATCTCCTATAGATAGAAAAAAATCTCTTCTTTCTTCATTACTTTCAATTGGACTATAAATATTTGGATTTATGCCATTATGAATAAATGGCATTTTAGAATCAAGTGATTTTACTTGCCTTCCAGTTAAACCTTGAAATGATATATTTGTATGATTTTTAAATTTATCATAAACTTCTTGGATAAGAGGTGTTAAAGCATGTCTTATAGAAACTAAAATGGGTAATCCTGTTTTTGATAATCTTTCTATTAAATCAGGATTATCATAATCATGGGCATTTACAATATCACTAGACCTATCTAATAAGTCTAATGTTTTTTCATTTATTTTTTTTACTCTTTTACTTCTATCTTCACTATGATCATAATTTGAATCATTAAAAAGAGCTAAATCACAAATAATTTCTAAAGGAACATTAGATTCAGAATCTCCAGATGCATATAAAATTACATTAGTCCCTAAATTAATTAATTGATTTCCTAAACAATCAAGAACTCTTTCTGTTCCCCCATATTTTTTTGGAGGCACTTCAACAAACGGCGGCGCAATTAAAGAAACTTTCATTCTAATATTAGTTTATTATCATTTGTTCATTATTCATAGATGGAATAATATTATTTCTCCATTCTTTTTGCACCTCTATTAAATAATTTTGATGATTATTTACATTTCTATGGAATTTTTTTAATATTTTAAGACAGTCATTTAATTCGTCACGATTAAATAATTTTGCTAATTCTTTTGTAGGTTCTTCTATTTTGTTTAACATTTCATTAATCCTTCTTTTTTGCTCGATTTCATTTTCTGAAGTTAAGTAAATTAATATTGGAGCATATTTTAACCATCCAATTAGTGCATTTATGAATCTGGTTTTTCTAGCTTCTGTAACTGGCATAGATCTAAGATTTTCTGGAAATTCACCTTCAAATATTTTTGGATAAATATCGAAAGGATCATGAAAAATAAATGAATTTACTTCTTTTACTATTACATTTTGTAATTGTAATGCAAAGATTGTATCCTCTCCTCTAGCATTAGGAGGTGTATAAAAAATAGGTATTTTTCCACTTCTTATAGAATTTAAATTTATTCCCATATTTCCTGCATAAATATGTTTTCCATAATCCCCCTGTTCTACTATAAAAGAATTGATTGGATTAAGAATTTCATTTTCATCAAGATACTTTATTTGATTCATAAGATTAAAAAAAGATTTTCTCTTTATTACATCACTTCCCAATTCCAAAGCCTCTCCTAATTTTATCCTTATTTCTTCGGGAACATCATTTTCAAAATCTGAAGGTACTGGAGATTGGTAACCCATGTAAGGTCCTCTTGTAATATCTGTTCCACTAATCAATTCTTTAATATGTGGTCCAAAAAAATCAAGGTTTCTCCACTCTATTTCCCCATTATTCCTTTTAACAGGAATAAATGGTGCTTCATCATCATCTATGCATATAGCAATATCATTATTATCTTTAATAGCTAAGAATAAAGCTGAATTTCTTTGTTTAGAATATCCTCTTCCAATAAATAATCTTTTAATTGTTTTAGGATCTGTATTATATTTTTTAACAATAGTTTCACCCAATTTTTTTCTTTCATCTTCAAAAATATATTCTACATTATTTAATTTAGATTTGGTTTCTTTGTCTACTTTAAAATCTTCTTTTTTGGTGTTTTGATATTTTGTATCTATAGATAAATAAACAGAAAAATCTTTTGGATTATATCCATATGAAATTGCATTTTCTATAAATGATTTTACAACTTGTTTGACTCTTGGTCTTCCGGAAGGTATTGTTAATGCTATTTTCATTTTGTTTCTATTTTAAAGTGGTTATGTTTTAAGACTGTATTTCATCATGGATATATTCACATATTTATAAACCTTTCTTTAAAATTCAAAAAAAAAGAAAAAATCACATATTTTCAGACAAACCTTTTCTTTGTCTAATTTGTTTAATAATTTTAGCTTGCAGACTTTCTGGTAATTTCTCAAATACTTGGTCAACTGTATAATGAGATCCTTTTCCAGAAGTTGCCGATCTTAAATCAGAAGTTAAACCAAACATTTCACCTACAGGTAATTTTGCAGTTATGGTTAAATGATCTCCTTGCTGATCCATATTTATTAACTGTCCTCTTTTATTCTGAATTAACTTAGAAACTTCACCCATAAACTCAACAGGAGATTCTATTTGTAACATTTGTAAAGGTTCATACATAACAGCTTTAGCAGTTCTCATTGCTTCCTTTAGCGCATCTCTTACTGCAGGTAAAACTTGTGCTGGACCTCTATGAATTGCATCTTCATGAAGTTTAGTATCCATTAAGTCCACTCTCATTTTTATTCCTGGTTCTCTTGCTAAAGGTCCTTCATTCATGACTTGTTCAAATGCATCTAAAACCATTTCAATAATTTCCCCAATATGAACAATACCTCTTGTAGAATCAACAAACATATTACCTTTGTAAATTTCTTTTACTTTTTTTGCTTGTTTTGCATCCATTCCTAAAGAAACTAATTTATCAACTATTGTCTGATCTTTTTTCTTTATTCTTATTTCTGGTAATTCATTAGCTTTTATAGCATCATAAATATTTGATTCTAAAGGTCTAACTTTTAAATAAAATTTATTGTGTTTGTTTGGAGATTTACCTTCTACTTCTTGCGATTCTGTTTGAATTGCTTCCCTATAAACAACAATAGGATCTGAAGTTGTAACGTCTAGGTTTTTTTCTGATCTAATTCTATTTTCTATAACTTCTAAATGTAATTCACCCATCCCAGACATTAAGTTTTCTCCTGTTTCTTCATTAATTTTAATAAAAATACTTGGATCTTCTTTACTAACTTGTTTTAAAACTTCAACTAAGTTAGGTACATCAGATGGTTTTTTTGCTTCTATAGATTTAGTAACTACAGGTTCAAAAATATGTTTGATAGCTTCAAAAGGTTCTATTTGATTTGTTGATACTGTTTCACCTGCGAAAGAATCTTTTAATCCTACTATTCCAATAATATTTCCTGCTGGAGCTTCATCTACTTGTATTCTTTGAGATCCTTTGTAAATATTAATTTGTTGAACTCTTATTTTTCTTTTAGCTAAATTCATGTATACGTCGTCACCTTGTTTTATTGTTCCTGAGAATAATCTTCCTGCAGAAACTTCTCCTGCATGTTTATCTACTACTATTTTTGTAACTATGAAACCAACAGGTCCTTTAGGATCTGCATTAATTAATGCTTTACCTTCTTCTGATTCTAAATCTCCATGCCAAATTTTGGGAATTCTATATTTTTGTGCTTCAATAGGATTTGGTAAATGTTTTGCAACCATATCAAGAACAACTTTATGAACTGGTGCTTTTTTTGAAAAATCTTCATATTTTTCTTCAGCATAACAATCAATTACATCTTTAAATGTTAAATTAGATTTCTTCATATAAGGAACAGATAATGCCCATTTATGAAATGCTGAACCAAAAGAAACAGATCCTTCTTCTACAGAAACCTGCCATTTTTCTTTAAATTCTTCTGGAGCTATAGAAGCTATAAATCTGTTAACATTATTTATTATTTTTATAAAACGTTCTTGCATTCCTTCTGGAGTTAATTTAACTTCCCTAATTAATCTATCTACTTTGTTTATGAATAATGTTGGTTTAACTCTTTCTCTTAATGCTTGTTTAAGAACTGTTTCTGTTTGAGGCATCATTCCTTCAACAGCATCTACTAAAACAATAGCACCATCAACTGCTCTCATAGCTCTTGTAACATCACCACCAAAATCTACGTGACCTGGAGTATCTATTAAATTTATTAGAACTTCACCTTCATCTGTCTCGTGTGTCATAGAAACACTAGCAGAATCAATTGTGATTCCTCTTTCTTGTTCATCTTCATGAAAATCTAAAGCTAATTGTTTTCCTGCTAAATCTTCAGAAATCATGCCTGCACCTAATAATAAATTATCTGAGAAAGTAGTTTTCCCGTGATCAATATGTGCTGCAACTCCTAAATTTCTAATTTTTTCTGGAGTTTTCATTAATTTTGTTATTTTTTCTGTTAATATATCTGCCATAATAAAATTTATGTTTTAGTTTATTATTTAAAGGTTTCTCTAATTATCTACTAGAATCAGCTTGTCTTTCTAATTCTAATTTTTTAGAAATAGCTTGAGAACCTTGATCTGTGTTATAAGCATTTATTATTTCATCTGATAAAGTTTCATGTATTTTTTTCTTTTTATTAAATGATTTTTGATAACTTCCTTGAACCATTTGTCTTAATACAATATCTACTCTTCTTTGAGGAGCTACTTCAACAGCTTGAGGATATTTTGCTCCACCATATTCTATTGTAGTAATTTCTTCTCTTGGAGCTGCGTGTTCAATAGCTTTAACAAAAACTTCAACTGGATTTTTTTTAGTTTTATTTTCTATAATCTCAAAAGCTTTTTCTACAATTTTATATACCTTAATTCCTTTTCCTGTATTGTGTCCTGAAGTTATTTTATGCTTTTTACCTTTATGACCAGGGACCATTAATTTATTCATTAATCTTTCGACTATATTGTATTTAGATTTATGAAATCTTACTGTTGTATTTCTTCCTGTTGTTTTAGGAACTAGTAAAGGATCAAGATTGATGTACTTTTGCAATCCCGGATCTTCAACTTTAATATTTGTATCCCATCTATTAAAAATTTTCATCTTCTACCTTTCTCTATCTTACCTTTTAATAATGCATTTAAACTTTGATCATTAACTTTTATGACTTGCCATCTAATTCCAGGAATATCTCCTTTAGCTCTTCCCATTTTTCCACCAATAGATTCAATTAATACTTCATCATGTTCATTTATTAATTTAATAGCATTATAACCTGGAACAAAAGCAGCTATTTTTTTACCATTTTTAATTAACTGAACTTTTACAATTTTTCTCATTGCTGAATTTGGCTGCTTAGCTTCTCTTTGTGATTTTTCAAGAACAATAGCTTTTGCTTGAGAAGCAGCTTTTAATGGATCTGATTTCTCTTTTAGATGTAAAACTTTTCTCTTAAACCATTTATCCTTCCACCTATTCTTAGCTCTTCTTTGTTTAAGCTTTTTACCTGCGTTTAATCCTTTTGCTTTTTTTGCCATTTTATTTTACTTTCAATTGAACATTATAATATTTCTTCAATAAACTATTTAATTGTACTAAATTTTTCTGATTTCTGCCTATTAATAAACCTTTGGTTTTCGTGTCTGAATTAACTTCTATAATGTCATCATTTTTGGTTATTTCTTTTAAATCTAGAGGATAAGAGTAACTTTTAATGAATTTTATAGGATCTATAGAATATTCAACTATTTTTACTCTTTTTTTTAATAATCTTTCAAGTTTTTTAATATTGAATGCTTTTTTCCCTATTGCTTTTCCCGCTGTTCCTGGGTTGACTATGAAAATAAATTGAGTATCTTCAATAAAATCTTTTACATGAACTCTTGTTATTTTTTCAAAAAAATTAATCTTTTGAATTGCGTCTATATCTAAAACTGTGTTCATTTTATGCATAATACAGAAACAGAAAATGGTTTCTTACATATTAATCCAAGTTCTTCATTGTCCTCTTTTAATTTTACTAAGGAAATTTTATGAAGTGTTGTATAATGTTCTAAATCTTCTAGAACTTCTTGTTTTGGATTTGAGCAAACATATACTTTCTTTGCTTTTCCAAGTTTCACTAATTTAATGGTTTTTTCTGTACCCAGAACGACTTCTTTGTTTTTTACTGCTTCTCTTAATTCTTTCATGTCAAATTAACTCTAAAGAGTATTTTTAAACTTTTTCCTTTTATAATAGGTTTATGGTCAAAGACCTAATTGAAAAATTAAGAGGTAAAAGAATAAGTATTGATTCTGAACAATTTTTTGCTGGAGAGTTTCATGATATAACTGAAAAAGGCCTTGTTGGTGAGGTTTATGAACACTGTTTTGAATTAAAATTAAGTAGTAGTTGTGCAATCTTAGTTCCTTTTTTTGCTCCTGAAATCTATAAAATTTTAAGAATTAAAGATAATGAAGAAAATGTTGTTTATAAATATTAATTTCTGTAATCTTTTAATAAATTATACAATTTAGGCCACTCTTTTTTTAGAAATAATTTCTCTTTTTTCTCCATTTGTTTAAATCCTCTATTAAGTAACTCTTTTGTTACAACTCCGCCTTTATGAGGATGTTTGAATTTTTGAGGTAAAGGACTATTAAATCCATGGGCATAATGAGCTAATTCATGTGCAATTGTTAAATCTATGATATATTCTGGGATTTGAGGGAACTTAAATAGGGAATTAATTACAATTTCTGTGTTTCTTCCTTTTTTTGCTATATGTCCAAATTTATATTGGGATTTTCCTTTAAAGATAATATTTACATTATTTAATTTAAGAGTATCTGGATAGAGTAATTCCCATATCTGACTTAATCTTTCTTGTAAGAAATTATCATCTCTAATCTTTTTTGAATTGTCCGATTTCATGAATAAGATCTACATGGCCTAAGAATAATGCTCTACAACAGTATCTTTTTAATCCCAATTCATCTAATACTTTTTTAGAATCCTCTCCAGAATTAACTCTTTTCTTGTATTCTGACCATAAATGTGCAACTGGTTTTCCACAACTCATGCATCTAATTGGGATTATCATAATTGATTTTACTTAGGAATTGTTTTTAAATGTTTTGGTTAAACTAAATTCACATACTTTGTTATAATTGCATGCTTTGCATTTATTTATGTTTTTATTCGGTGTTGGTTTAATATCTTCTTTTAGAATATTATTCATTTTATTTATTGTATTAAGAACTTCTTTTTTATGTTTTTCTTCATAAGCTTCGTGCCAAGTTGTTTTTTGAGTATCTCTATCTCTTAGAACAGCAAATATTTTTTTATTATGTTTCTATGAATAATTTTAAATAGGGACTAAAATTTGTATATTCTGAGATTATCCCCATAATTAAACTTGTTATAACAATAATCCAGATATATTTTGTAGAGTATAAGGAATTTAATATTATTGAGTTTTTATTTATCCTATAGCTTAAGAAATCACTAAATAAGAAAAATCCTATTATAAAAAAACAAAAAGGTAATCCTTTATATTGGGAACTCCAAATTAAAGGTAGATACATTAATATTAATGAAATTATTAAAATTATGATGGATAATATTTTAAAATTATAAGTTTTCTTTAATTTATATTTAAATGAATTTATTAAAAATTGATAAGTTTCAAATGTTGCAGGTATTAAAAATATATATGCTCCTAAGGAAAACCAAAAATCAAATTTAAAATTGAAAAAATTATATGAATAAAACCAAGCAGGAGATATGTAAGCACCAGTAAATTCTATAACTAAAGTTATAAAAGTTCCAATTAAAATCAATAAAATAAAGAATTTGCTGTTTTTTGAATTAGTAATTGATTTTTTAAAATATTTCTCATTAAGATACATCATTAAAAACATCCAACCTAAAACTAAAAATACAAGATAATGTGTAAAAATATTAAAAGAGAAAATTAAACCTAAAATTATTAATAATATTCCTAAAACACCTAAATATTTCATAATCTTTATATTAGATAAGTAAGATATAAAAGTTTCTGTTCATCTATATGATTTCTGTCTCTTTGCTCTTGCTTTAGAATCATTTGGTTTTCTTTGTTCTTTTCTTCTAATATCTGCTACTAATAATTGTCTGTCATAATCTAAGAATTCTTTTTCTAATTTTTTATCTCCAGAAAATCTAACTAATGCTCTAGCGATAGCCAGTCTAGAAGCATCTGCTTGAGAACGCCATCCACCACCATTAACATTTATATTAATATTAACTTTTTTTGCTAAATCTCCTGCAATTGTTAAAGGTTCTAAGATTCTATTTCTTGCTAATAAAGGATAATAAGTATCTAATGATTGTGAATTTATTCTAATAATACCTTTGCCTTGTTTTAATGTAGCTCTCGCTTTTGCCCTTTTTCTACTTCCGAATGTATTTATAGTTTTCATTTTCCTCTGATTAATTTGCTAATATCTTTCAAATAAACATATTTTGGTATTTTTATTTTACTTATATTAGCACTTTTTATAGTTTCTAATTTTTCTTTTATATCATCAGGAACTTTATTA
>JAIOTD010000033.1 GCA_021107205.1 archaeon
AAATCCAAGAATTACTTTATCAATTTTATTTTCTGAGGAGCAAGCTGTTGCAATATCTTTTTTGTTTATTTTTCCAATATTAGCATATTTAATTTTAATTTTATTTTCTTTTAACAATTTAATTACTGCTTCTAAAGAACCTACAGAATCTGCTTTTATTACAACTCCATCTTCATCTGTTTCTATGAAAACTTCTTCTACTTGTTTTTGAATTTCTACTTTTAATTCTGATAAGTTATCTTTTATTACTTCGACAGGCATTCCTGAAACAACGCCTTTTAGATCAGAAGCTACTAAAGTAACACTAGAAGCTGCACAAGATTCTTTTACTTCTTTATCATCTTCAAAAATACATTTTACTTTTGTAACTATAGGTTCATCTATTCCTGCTATAATTATTTGATCATTTTTTTTGATTAATCCATCATACAAAATTAAATCTAAAACGCATCCTAAACCTTTTTTTTCTCTTACTTCTAAAACAACTGCTTTTCCAGGTTTGTCTTTACAAAATTCAAGTTCTTTTTCTAAGAATTTTTGAGATAAACCCATCAATACCATTACTAATTCTGGAATTCCTTGATTTGTTTTTGCAGATATAGGAACTATTGCTACTTGTTTTGTGTAATCAGTAACTTTATCAAATCTTTCTGCATTAATTCCTAATTCGTATAATTTACCAACTAATTCGTATAACTTATGGTTTAATGCATTTATTGTTGATTCTGCTTGTTGATTTAAACTAGAAACTAATAAGTCAGATTTTTTTTGCCATCCTGGGATTAAATCTATTTTATTAGCTGCAATTATAAAAGGAGTTTTGTATTGTTTTAATATTTCTATAGCTTCTAATGTTTGGGGTTTTAAGCCTTCATTTAGATCCACTACAAGAACTGCCATATCAGCTATGTTTCCACCTCTTTTTCTTAAAGATGTGAAAGAAGCGTGTCCTGGTGAGTCTATTAATAAAAAACCAGGTAAATTTACATTTAGTTTTAAGTTTTGGAGTAAATTTCCAGATATTTTTTGAATTTGAGAAAAAGGAACATTAATCGCAGATATTTTTTGGGTTATTTTACCTGGTTCTTTTTCTATAATATTTGCATTAGATATAACTTCTACTATCTGAGACTTTCCATGGTCGACATGGCCTGTTAATAGACATATCAATGATCTGATAGTTTTCATGTTTAAGTTCCATTTTATTCATCTTTTAAAGGTTTTTATAAATACTCTGAGAAAGGTTTATAAAGATATAGCTACTGGGGGATAGTTATAAAATGATAATAGTTAAATTTAAAAGTTTTACAAATATGGAAGTTAAATGGTAACTGAATTTCTTTTATTTGGGGGATTAAATGGGTAATGGAAAAATTGAGAGAAATATTGGTTTAATAGGATTAGGTCAAATAGGTAATATTTTTGGTGCTCAACTTTTAGAACATGGATTAGGAGGTAATAGAAAATCTTATTTGAATAGATTAATATTATATGGTCCTAATGGGAGGAAAGCTAAAGTTGATGCTAGCGCAAGCGATCTAAGAACAATCGGTAGTAAAACGAATGTTGAAGTGGAAACAAGTTTATCAAATTTAGGAAAAGAGTCAGATGTTATAATTATTTCTATAGGGAATAGTGATTTAGAAAGAAGTGTTAATAGAAGGGAAGAATTAACAGGAGAATATTTTCCCGAAATCAAGGAAATTATGCGAGGTTTAGGAAACACAAATGCAACAATTGTAATGGTTACAAATCCCATATCTGAAAATTGTTTTTATGCTTCTCAAGAATCTTTAAATCCTGAAATGAATATAGAAGGATTTACTTTTTTAGACTTTATGAGGGGAATAACAGTTATAAGTGATTATTTGGGGAAAAAAGGATTTAAAAAAATACAACCTCAAGATATAAAATTTGGATTATATGGCCCCCACGGGGAAGGATTACAAATTACGGACATTATAATAAGGAAAGGAGGGGGAAATAAAACATTAGAGGGCTTGTTAAAAAATAAAATAAGTGATTTTCCCAGATTATTACAGAGATTGCAAAGAGATATTGTTGAATATGGTAATAAAAATAGATTACATAATGAAAGTAAAACCCTATATGGATCTACAATACCGGCACTTAGGAGACATGTAAGAAGCATTATATTTGGATTAAATTCTGCTGCAGCAATTAAATTACCCATGAGTTATTTTGAGTTAAGTGGCGCTATAACCCCCCAAGATATATTTTATTCTACTTGTCCTTTAACAAGAAAATCAGGAAGAGCAGAACCTACAACAAAAGGTTTACCTGAAAGTTTATATCCTTGGCAAAAAACAAATTTAAAAGAAGCTATCCTTGATTCAATTAGTGAAACAACAGATAAATTAGAAACTATGGTTTCTTAGATAACTTCCATAAAACATTAAAATATTTTTTATATTCTTTTGCCATGTTTTCACTTTCTATTAAGATACTTATAATTGGGTCTGACCATATAAAAAAAGAAACTTTGTTACCATATACTGTTGTGGTAGTTGGACTATCAATTGAATTTGGTAAATAAGCTGCTCTTGTATATTTTAATTTGTTAAGATGATTTATTCTCTCTGCTGCATTTTCATCGTATATATGTTTCTGCCAAATTTTTGATTTCATTCTTTTTAGATGATATGATTTTAAAAAAGATTTCATTTTATATTTCATATCTTTAGGAATTCCAAAAGTTAAAACATCTTTTTTATCTTTTAATATATCATCTGTTATAGCTTTAATTCCTTGAATACCTTCAAACATATACATTTTTTGTTTTGATTCTGTTGTTTTGTAATGTTTAACTAAATCTGGCATAATTTCTTTTAAAGATTCTTCTTTTTCTTTTACAATATCTAGAAGTTTATTCGGATTTATTGCTTGAAATGTTTTTAATTTTCCTTTAAAAATGTAAGCAACTAAACCTTTTTCTATTAAAGAATTTAAAGCATCATAAACATTTGTTCTATAAACTCCTGATTTTTTAGAAATTTCTCCTGCACTACTTGGACCTTTTTTTATTAAAGTTAAATAAATTTTAGATTCATTCTTATTAAATCCTGCTTTAATTAAATTTTCTTGCATGTTTTATGGACTATATATTAAAGTATATAAATGTTGTTGTATTAACCACTACACCACACATTTATATTGGAATTTTATTTATATTGATTATAGCATTGGGGGTGCGAATCATGAAAAAGATAGATGAAGAAATTTTAGAAGAAGATGAAAGCATCTACAACAATAAAAAAAGAGAGAAATTAGTTGAAGATGATGAACTTAGCCCTGAAGAAGAAGGTTTTATGATGGGTTGGGAAGAATCATGAAAAAACCAAAAGTTTGTATTGTCTATGAAGAGGATTTGGCTTTACAAAAACTCGAGAAAGATAATTTGGTGGTAATAGGTTGAGTTTGGCATATGTATTAGTAATATCAGATCCAGGGTATGAAACAAGTATAGCTGAAGCTTTATTGAAGTTCGCTACTGTTGAAAATGTTCATATTTTATTTGGAGAATATGATTTAATAGCTAAAGTTAGAGGAAATAATGAATTAGATATTAAGAATTTTATTATTAGTAAGCTTATGAAAATTTCTGGAGTAAAAGATACTAGGACTTTGCTTGTTGCGGACGAATTACAAAAATAATGTCTTTTTCTGAAATAATTTCTTTAAAAGTTTTGAAATATTTTTTTAATAGTATTTTAAATTGATTTAGTTTTTTAGATCTTTTTAGAAATGTAATAGCTATGTTGTTGTTTTTTGAAACTCTTATTATTTCTTTTAATGCTTTTTCCATATCTTTGAAGTTATGAAATGCTGTTGCTGAAATTATTGTGTTAAAAGAATTATCTTCAAAAGGTAAATTTTCTGCTTCTGCATATATTAAGTTATTTTTTCCTTGTTTTAACATTTCTTTACAATTGTCAATACCTATTGATTTAACTTTGAAGTAATTTGTAGATATTCCTGTTCCACAACCAACGTCTAGTAATGGGGGAATAATTTTTAGATTTTCTTTTATTATTTTTAATTTAATCAATTGTTCTTCTTTATGAAGTTCATTATATGATTTTGAAATGTATTTGTACATAGATATTATACTGTTGGTTAATTATTTAAAAGTAAGTTTTATATATCTTAACTATTGTTAAATTAATATGATTCAGCCCCAAGAATTAGAAGTTTGGTATGTTATTCCTTCTATTAGAAAAGGATTTGCCCAACATATGTTAAAAAAAGGTTTATCTCAAAAAGAGATAGCTAAAAAATTAAGAATAACTGAAGCTGCAATTTCTTATTATTTAAAAAATAAAAGAGCTAAAGAATTAAAATTTGATAAACATATTAATAAAGAAATAGGAAAAAGTGCTGATAGAATTATTAAAAATTCTGACTTATTGATGAAAGAAATTCAAAGAATTTGTAAAATAGTTAAGATTACTAAAGTTTTATGTAAATTACACAGGAAACATGATAAACATCTTGCAAAAGAATGTAGTATATGTAAATAAAAATGGAAGTTTATTTAGATAATAGTGCAACAACACAAGTTGATGGTAAAATAATTAAATTAATGAATAAATATTTTAGTGAAAACTATGGAAATCCATCTAGTTTACATGATTTCGGAAGAAGAGCTAAAGAAAGTTTAGATAAATCTAGAGAAATCATTGCTAAAAAAATAAATACAAATAAAGATGAAATAATATTTACTTCAGGAGGTAGTGAGAGTAATAATCTTGCATTAAATATTCTAAAAGAAGGTGATCATTTAATTACAACAAAGATAGAACATCCAAGTATATTTGAAACTGCAAAAAATTTAGAGAGAAAAGGAATTAAAGTAACTTATTTGAATGTAAATAAAGAAGGCTTTGTTGATTTAGATGAATTAAAAAAATCTATTAATAAAAATACTAAATTGGTAAGTATTATTCACGGAAATAACGAAATAGGAGTTATTCAAGATTTAGAAGCTATAGGTAAAATTTGTAAAAATATTTTATTTCATACTGATGCTGTTCAAAGTTTTTGTAAAATAAATATAGATGTTAATAAATTCAATTTAAGTTTAGCAAGTTTTTCTTCGCATAAGATTCATGGACCTAAAGGTGTTGGAGCATTATATGTTAAGAAAGGTTTAGAATTAAACAAAATGATTCTTGGAGGACATCAAGAAATGAATAAAAGAGGCGGCACTGAAAATGTTCCAGGAATTGTTGGTTTTGGAGAAGCAATTAAATTAATTAAAGAAAATGATATTAAAAGAATTGGTGAATTAAGAGATTTTTTAATTAAAGAATTACTTAAAATTCCAAGAACTAGATTAAATGGAAGTAAAAACAAAAGACTTTGTAATAATATTAATATTAGTTTTGAACTTATTGAAGGTGAAGGTTTGATGTTACATTTAGATATGAAAGGTGTTAAAGTAAGTACTGGCTCTGCTTGTAGTTCTCAAACTTTAGAACCAAGCCATGTTTTAATTGCAATAGGTTTGCCTCATGAAATTGCTCATGGATCTATAAGATTTAGTTTAAGTAAAAATACAACAAAGAAAGAATTATTATATACTATAAAAAAAGTAAAAGAAGTAGCTAAATTATTAAGAAAAATAAGTCCTTTAAAAGATGATACTAAGTAAGGAAGAAATTTTGAAGAGAATTAATAATAATGAAGTAGTAATTAAACCATTTAATAAAAAAAATATTGAATCTGCTTCTATAGATTTGACGTTAGGAAATGAGTTTAGAATTTTTACTAAAGATCATTATAGTGCTAATGCAAGTTATCAAAAAGTTTCCAGATTAATAAAAGAGAAAGAGATTATTTTACAACCAGATGATTTTGTTTTGGGCATCACTAAAGAACATATTAAATTACCTAAAAATTTATGTGGTTGGTTGCAAGGAAGAAGTAGATATGCTAGATTAGGCATAACCATTCATATTACTGCTAGTTTTTTACATCCTGGCATAGATAATAAACAAGTATTGGAAATAAAAAATGATTCTAATTCAACTATTAAATTAAAATCGGGTATGAAAATTTGTCAATTGATTTTAGAAGAATTAAAAGGATTTGGGCTGTATAAAGGTAAATATAGATATCAAAGGGGTTTATGATGTACAATAAAAAAGTTCTTGATTATTTTAGACATCCAAAGAATTATGGTGTTATAAAGAATTATAGTGGTAGGGGTAAAGTTGGAAATCCTAGATGTGGGGATATCATGGAATTGCATATCAAAATTGGAAAAGATAAAAGAGGAAGAGAAATAATAAAAGATGTTAAGTGGCAAACATTCGGATGTGCTGCTGCCATAGCTACAAGTTCCATGGTTACTGAAATGGTTAAAGGTAAAACTTTGGAAGAAGCTAAAAAGATAAGCAATCAACAAGTGACTAAGAAATTAGGAGGATTACCCCCAATAAAAACACATTGTAGTATTTTAGCTGAAGAAGCTTTAGATTCTGCTATAAAAGATTATGAAAAAAGAAAGAAAAAATAACTATTTCTTAAAACTAATTTTATAGCTTCTACAATTGTTTTTAATGGATTTTTCATATTTAAAAAATAAAAAAAAGAAATTATAATTGAGATTCTATTACTTGTTCAAATGCGCTAAATGGTTGTGCTCCGGAAACTAATTGCCCATTAACAAGAAATCCAGGAGTTCCCCTTATTCCTGCAGTTGATCCATCACTAAGATCTTTTTGTGTTTCTGATGTATATTTACCAGAATCTAGACATTCACTAATATCATATCCTAATTCATTTGCCCAAATTTTTAAGTTAGCTTCACTTAAACTTTGTTGATTCTCGAAAATTTTATCGTGCATTTTCCAGAAAGCTTCATCTCCACCTTGTTCTCTTACACATTCAGTAGCTTCTGCTGCTTTTTGTGCATTTTGATGGAAACTTAATGGAAAGTCTCTATATACTAACTTAACTTTGCCAGTATCAATATATTGTTCTTTGATTTGAGGTAATGTTTGACTCCAAAATCTTGAACAAAAAGGACATTCATAATCAGACCATTCTATTATTGTAACTGGAGCATCTGGATCTCCTAATACAGCATCATCATCTGTAAATTGTTTAGCATCTACTAAACCAGACGGCTTATTATTTTTAGAAGGTTGATCTTGAGTATCTTTAACAACTTCCCCTGTTGTTGAACTTTGAATTCCAAAACCTCCTGTAAATAAACTTATGACAAATAAAACAGCAAAAACTCCTGTTAGAACTTGCCACATTGTGGACTTTTTTATTTTAATATTTCCTTCTTCCATTTTTTCCTCCTTTGGTTAACTATTGTTAATTTTATTTAAGAACTAATTATTTATATAGTTAACTATTGTTAATTTTATTTAATAGTTTACTTTTTATATATTAAATAAGAAATAATCACAGTTATAGCCCCAATTAAAGCTACAATATTTGAAATAATTATGGGTAAATCTTTAATTGATATACCATAAATTAACCAAACTGCAACACCTAAACCAAAAAGAATGTAAGTAATTAGAGAAACGTCTCTTGCACTTTTATTTTTTAGAATCTTTGCTACTTGAGTAAAATAACCAAAAGTCATTCCTATTCCAAATACTGTTGCCAAAATAGGTAAAATTTCCATCAAATAATTTATTGTTTCATTGTTTATAAATTTATTTTATTTAGTAATTCACAGGATTGACATATTTCTTTAGAACTAGGCATTTTACATTTCTTACAATGTTTAATTGCTTTACTAGTTTTGAATCCATTTTTTAATAAGGGTAATGTTTTCAAGAAAGAATTTATTATGCTATGTTTAGTTCCGGGGTATTTTTCTTCAAAATTATTAATAAAATCTCTTACATCCCCTCTATAAGCATCAATAGCATTAGGACATTCTGTAAAAGTATTTGGAAGTTTGTTTAAGAATGCATAAGTGGCAACTTCTTTTTCTGTCAATAAGTATAATGGTTTAATCCTTCTTACAAATTTTTTTTCCTCAACTATCCCTGTTAAAGGTCCTAATCTGGCTGAAACTTCAACATTATTTCTAAATTGATTCATTAATATACTTTGAACTTCATCATCTAAATTATGTCCCGTAACTAATTTATTTGCTTTTAATTTTAAAGAATATTTATTTAATAAATATCTTCTTAGAACTCCACAAATTGTACATTGTTTTAATTTGATTTTTTTAATTAATTGATCTAAAGTATATCCAAATTCATCTTTAAAAGAAATTATAGTTAATTTTACTTTATTTTCCTTACATAT
Source organism: archaeon (assembly GCA_021107205.1). Lineage (GTDB taxonomy): Archaea > Nanobdellota > Nanobdellia > SCGC-AAA011-G17 > GW2011-AR20 > JAIOTD01. The sequence goes on from JAIOTD010000033.1 coordinate 8,308, forward strand.
TTTTTTAGCATCTTTTAGTGTTTTATTTCTATATCCTTTTATACCTTCATCTATTGCTAAAGCTTCTAATTTTATTTTAAATCTTTGGTTATATTTATTTAAGAGATGAAGAATTGTATTGGAATCTTTTCCACCAGATATTGCAACTAATATTTTATCTTCTCTTTTTATTAATTCATATTTTTTTATGGTTTTGAATACTTTTTTATCAAAATATTTAATAAAACAAGATTTGCATAGCTGTTTATTTGAATTGGGTAATGTAATTACTGGTTTTGTTTTACAAAAGTTGCACATTTTTATTAATTTAATATATGTACTTATATATCTTACTAAACGAAATGTTTTTATTTAGAAGATTCTAATTATTTTATATGAAAAAGAGGTTATTTTTAGTATTTATCTTAGTGATATTTTTATCTAATTTGGCTTATGGTTTAAATTCTGCTACAAGGGAAACTTATTTAGAACAATTAGATCAAGTTGGAAATAATAAATTTTATTTTATTGAGTTTATGAGATTATTAAATAGGGATAGTGTAGATTTATCTGGAGAAGATGAGATTAAAATAATTATATTTGAAAAATCAGGTCAATTTGGAATTGATGTTAGAAGTGAATATAAAAATGTAAATTGGGATC
>JAIOTD010000015.1 GCA_021107205.1 archaeon
AGTGTTTCTTTTTTGATTATAGATTATATTAGGAAAGTTATGGGTTATGATACTTATGATCCTACTGAACAAGAAGCTAAAAGATCAAGTATAGAAGTTAGAGATTATCATGAAAGAATAACTAATTTACAATATCTTCCAAGTGACGAAGAAGTTGAATTTATGTGGAAACATTTACCTGTGCAATTAGATGGCGAACCAAGTGAAAAATTAAATGTTTCTAATTATAAAGGACTTGAAAGAGTCGAAACTGATAGATTAAGAAGTGGTTTTTGTTTAATTATGGGGGAGGGATTAACACAGAAAGCCCCAAAAATTTGGAAACAATTAGCAAAATGGGGTAAAGAAATGAATATGGAACATTGGAATTTCTTAGAAGATTTTTTAAAATTACAAAAAAAGATGAAAGCTTTGGAAAAAAAAGAAGAAAAAAAAGAAGATGGAGGAAAATTAAAACCAGATTATACTTATATTAAAGATATGGTGGCTGGAAGGCCTGTTTTAGGGCACCCATTAAGAAAAGGAGGTTTTAGATTAAGATACGGCAGGGCTAGAAATACAGGTTTAAGTTCTTGTGCTATTAATCCTGCAACTATGGTTGTGTTAGATGATTATATTGCTATAGGTACTCAATTAAAAATGGAAAGACCTTTGAAAAGTACAGTTATTAGCTCTTGTGATAGTCTTGAAGGTCCTATTGTAAAATTACATGATGGAAGTGTTTTATTATTAAATGATTATGAAGAAGCAAAAAAATATAACAATGATGTGGAAGAAATAATTTTTTTAGGAGATATATTAATTAATTATGGAGATTTCTTAAATAGGGCACATATTTTAGTTCCTCCAGGATATTGTGAAGAATGGTGGTTGCAGGAATTAAAAAATAAAGTTAAAGATGCAAAAACATTGTCTTCAAAAATTGAGGAAAATGAAGATTATTGTGAAAATTTATTGAATAACTTCACTACTAAAGTTGGTTTTGATGTTGCTAAGAAAATATCTGAGATTTATAATATTCCCTTACATCCAAGATGGACTTATCATTGGTCTGATATTAATGTAGAAACTTTTAAGAAAATATTACTATGGTTTAACAAAGTTGTAATTGAAAAAAATAAAGTAATTTTACCTTTAGATTATAATTTAGAAGAAGATATTCAAAAACAAGATCCAAAAAGAGGTTTGGAATTGATAGGTTTACCTCACCAAGTTGTTTCTAAAGAATATGTCGTTATAAAAGGCGATGATGCAAAAGCATTTTGTTATATTTTAAGCAATATTAAATTTGCAGATTTTCAGGAAGAAAATGTTTTAGAAATAATAAATTCTAATTGTACTACAAAAATTAAAGATAAAAGTGGCTTATCTATTGGAACAAGAATGGGTAGACCTGAAAAAGCAAAGATGAGAAAGTTGAAAGGAAATCCACATATTTTATTCCCTGTTGGAGAAGAAGGTGGAAAGATGAGAAGTTTAAAATGTGCTATACAAAAAGGAAAAGTTGAAGCACAATTTCCTATTTTTAAATGTGAAAAATGTAATTATGAAACCATTTACCCTTATTGTGAAAAATGTAATTGCAAAACAATAAAATATACTTACATTAGTTTAATAGATAAAGAATCAAAAAAAGTGTTAAAAGATGAGGAATTAATTAAGGAAGATGAATTAGAAAATAGAAAGAAACAATTGGAAGAAAATAAAGAAATTAAAGAAAGACCTTTTAAGAAAAATAAATTAAATATTAAAGAGTATCTTAATTATTCTTTGAAAAGATTAGGAATAAAAGAATATCCCGAAATGATTAAAGGTGTAAGAGGAACAAGTAATAAAGATCATACCCCTGAAAATTTAGCTAAAGGTTTTCTTAGATCCATTCATGATATTCATGTCAATAAAGATGGAACTGTTAGATATGATATGACTGAAATGGCTATAACTGCATTTAAACCTAGAGAAATTGGAACTAGTATTGAAAAATTAAAAGAATTAGGTTATGATGAAGATATTTATGGTAATGAATTAAAAAATGAAGATCAAATTTTAGAATTAAGACAACAAGATGTTATTTTACCTAAAGGCGTAGCTTCTTTAGAAGAAGGTTGTGATGTTATTATGTTTAGAGTTGCTAATTTTATTGATGATTTACTGGAAAAATTTTACAAATTACCTAAATTTTATAATTTAAAATCAAAAGAAGATTTAGTAGGACATTTGGTTTTAGGATTAGCACCACATATTTCTGCTGGCATGGTTGCAAGAATAGTTGGATTTTCAGAAACTATGGGTTTTTATGCACATCCTGTTTATCATTGTGCTGTTAGAAGAGATGCTGACGGTGATGAAGCCGCAATAATATTATTAACTGACGCTTTGATTAATTTCTCAAAAAAATATTTACCAGGACATAGAGGAGCGAGACAAGATGCTCCTTTAGTTATGACTCCTTTGATAAATCCAAATGAAGTTGATGATATGGTTTTTGATTTGGATATTGTTAATGAGTATCCTCTAGAATTTTATCAAGCTTGCGAACAATATAAGATGCCTTGGGATGTTAAAAGTATAAAAAAATTTGGAGATAATTTAGGAAAACCAGAACAATATTTTGGAATTAAATTTACACATACTGTTAGTTCTATAAATAAAGGATCTAAATGTAGTGCATACAAGTCAATACCTACAATGCAGGAAAAAGTTCTTGGCCAAATGCAATTAGCCGAAAAAATTAGGGCCGTAAATGAATCTGATGTTGCGAGATTAGTTGTTGATAGACATTTTATGAGAGATATAAAAGGAAATTTAAGAAAATTTAGCACACAACAATTTAGGTGTGTGGATTGTAATGAGAAATTTAGAAGACCTCCATTGATTGGATGTTGCACTAAATGCAGTGGAAAAATAATATTTACTGTTTCAGAAGGAACTATAGTAAAATATTTACAACCAAGTTTAAGTTTAGCAGAAAAATTTGAATTACCAACCCATTTAAGACAAAGTTTAAATTTAACTAAGATGATGATTGAAAGTATATTTGGAAGAGAAGAAGATAAACAAGAGGCTTTAGGAAAATGGTTTTGAAAGCTATTAGTTTTGATTTAGATAATACTTTAATTGATTTTTTTAGAATGAAAAAAATTGCTTGTGAAAGAGTTTTGGAATCTTTAATTGATGTTGGTTTGAAAGTTGATAATTTTGAAGAAACTTGGAAAAAATTAGTTAAAATTCATTTGAAAGAAGGTATTGAGTCTAATACTTGGATTACAAGATTTTTGAAAGAGATGAAATATGAATTAAAAGATATTTATATTGCTGCAGGCGTAAATGCATATCAAAAAACCAGAGATACTTTTTTAGACCCCTATCCTAACACAATTCCTGTTTTAATTCATTTAATTAAAAAAGGTTTAAAATTAGTTATTCTTTCCGATGCCCCTAGAATGAAAGCATATAGAAGATTACATAAAATGAATTTATATCATTTTTTTGATTTTATAGTTACTTTAGATGACACTAAGGTTAAAAAACCAGATAAATTGCCTTTTGAGATGGTTATTAAAAAATTAAAATTAAAACCTAAAGAGATAATGCACGTCGGTGATTGGCCTGTTAGGGATGTTGATGGCGCTAAATCTGTTGGTATGAAAACTGTTTTTGCTAAATATGGTGTGGATAAATATAGGGATAAGATTGGAAAAACAAAACCAGATTATACTATTAAAAATATAAAAGAATTGATTAATGTTGTTGATAAGGAAAGTAAATAGTTAGATTTATATTAGTTAAATTTGTTTAAGTTTAATATGGATAAGTTAAAATTAATAAAAAGAAATGCTGAAGAAATTCTTAATGCAGATAAATTAAGTGAATTATTAAATAAAAAAAATCCTATTACTTATTGTGGTTACGAAACTTCTGGAGAGATACATTTAGGACATTTAGTTACTATAACTAAATTGTTAGATTTAGAAAAAGCAGGTTTTAAAGTTAAAGTATTATTTGCAGATTGGCATACCTGGTTGAATAAAAAAGGTGATTGGGATTTTATTCATAAAGAAATTAAAAAGTGGGAAAAAGGATTTAAAGCAGCTGGATTAGAAAAAGCAGATTATGTTCTTGGAAGTAGTTTTCAAATGAAAAAAGAGTATATGAACGATGTTTTTACATTGGCAGGAAATACAACAGTTAATAGGGGATTAAGAAGTATGCAACAAGTTGCAAGAGATGTAAATAATGCTAAAGTTAGTCAGATTATTTATCCTTTAATGCAGATTGTAGATATAAAACATTTAGATGTTGATTTGGTTCAATCAGGTATTGAACAAAGAAAAATTCATGCTTTAGGTATAGAAAATTTTGATTTACTCAGATATAAGAAACCAGTTTTTGTACATACTCCTTTGATTTCTAGTTTGAAAGGTCCTGGAAAAATGAGTTCTTCTGAAAAAGATAGTTATATTTCTATTAGAGATGATGAGAAAGAAATAAGAGCTAAACTGAAGAAGGCTTATTGTCTAGCTGGAGAAGTAAAAAATAATTCAGTTTTACAGATTGCTAAATTGATAATATTTCCCAGTATTAAAGAATTTAAAATTGAAAGAGATAAAAAATATGGTGGAGATTTGAAGTTTAATGATTATGAAGGATTAGAAAAAGAATTTAAAGAAAA
>JAIOTD010000014.1 GCA_021107205.1 archaeon
AACAAATATATTCTTTCAAATACTAATCCTCTTCATGGAGAATTCTTGAAAAAGAAATTTCCCCAATTATTTAAAATTGCTAAAATAAGTTTTTTATCTTATGAAATAAAAATGAGAAAACCACAGTCTAAAATATTTAAGTTTTTAATTAAAGAGTTAAATATTAAACCTGAAGAAATATTATTAATAGACGATAAAAGAAAGACGTTAGATGAAGCAAAGAAATTTAATATTAAAACATTGTTATGTGATAATCCAAAAGAATTGAAAAACAAATTAAATAAAATACTTTAACATACGGTAAGATCTTTTATGTCTTTAACTTCATCTGTTAAAAAACAAACATTTCCTTTATTATTAATTAATTCAAATCTATGAACAAAATCTAAAGATTTATCAAAAATTCCTTCATCTTCAATATAATAAGATTGTTTATCTCCTTTGTAAAATAAAATATTCAAAGGATTCATTGTTTTTGAAACAAGACTATTAACGTTATTACCTTTAAAATAACAATTCAGACCAGAAATATCTTCTTTACTCATAGTAACTTCATTCTCCTCTTTTAAATTAACCAACTTTATTTCATTTTCAGAAACTTGTAATTCATGAGTTTTATAATAATGACTAAAATCCAAATCACAACCACACACTTTAGTTTTTGTTAATTTACAATCTTCTATTTTGTCTACTAAAATATTAAAACCGACTAAGGATTTATTATTAATTTCTCCAAAATTAATAATCTCATCTCCAAATCCTAAAGCATCTTTAGCCAAGGCCCATAAATTTCCAGGTAAAAAAACAATTATTACAACAATTACTAAAATAACTAAAATTACAGATATAATAGTCTCTATAGCTAATTTTGCCATTTTATCTCATAATATTTGTTAAACTATCTACTAAATCCAATAACTTATCTTTAAATAAATAAGTAATTAAAATTAAAATAACTAAAACAACAATAACCAACAATATTTTTGCAATATAATTAAAACCAAAATCTCCTTTTTTATTCATATTATTTTCCCCTTACCTAAAGTAGGATTTTTACTAATAGGATTATAATGTAATGGTGGATCGCATTGGTTTACAATTTCTTCTCCATTTATTAAGAATATAGAAGGAAATAATTCACTACCATCTCCAGCAATAAAAGCGGCAGTACCTATAGTAACAACACCTACAGCGACCCAAATACTTTTAGTACCTAATCTACTAACTAAACTTACTGTTCCTTTTGGAATTCCAGGAATCTGAGAACCAAGAACTAAAACTCCTGCTGTTTTGAATAAACCATTACCTAAAGTTTCAAACCAACCTACAACCCCACCTCCAGCACCTGCACTTCTTTTATTAACAACAAACATAGAATATAAAGGATTTTCTTGTCTTAATTCTAAAGTGCCTTCACCAAAATCAATAGTTGCATGTTCTGCATCTAATAATCTTTCAGCATAAGTCAAAGAACTTCCTCTAGGGCTATGTGTACTTAAATAAACTTCAAAATCATCCATATCAATATCTTGTTCAGCTTTTTCATTTACAGTAATTTCATCACAAACAAAACAATGAGTATTACTTGATCCCCAATCAAAATCACTGAAGAAATTTATCTTTCCCGAACCATACATAGTCCAACACCGATCTAAAGAATCTCCCAATTTTTCATAAATATCTTCAGGAAAATCACTTGATTTAATTGTTTGTTCATTAGTTTCACAAGGATTATTAAATGATTTCAAAGGTATGCCTACAACCTGAGCAGAACTTTGAAAAGCAACCCATTGTTCACAACTTTGAGTACCAAAAATATAACTTATAGCGGGAATTAATTTTGCAATTACTAAAATTAAAACAATAGCGCCTATTAAAATTAAAGAATATTTTGCTATTGTATCTAAACCGATATCTCCTTTTTTATTCATTTTAATAAATTAAATACTGACTCCTTAAATATTAATAATAATCCAATTATAAAAAGTATTACTAAAATTAAAACTACAAGTTCTGTAACACCCAACCCTTTTTTATTCATTTAAACAACCTGAATTACATTTGCTAAAACAGTAAATACTAAAGTTACAATTAAAGCAACTAAAAAATAAATAATGCCGCTTGTATATAAATTTTTACTAACTCTATATTTCCCACTTAAATTATCATTCCCATTTTCAATTCCATTAGCTAATAAAGTTAAAATAATTATAACTTGTACAACATAAATTCCAATTATCAATTGTAAATAATAACTAGGAATTATATTAGCAATTTCAAATAAACCAGCTAATCCTGTTAAACCTCCAGTAAAACCAATTTCTCCAACTTGTTCTGATTCACTTGCACCTAACAAACTAGACAACCTACTTAATATTGTAACAATCATTGCACTTATTCCTACGACTATACCTGCAATAACAGGAGTTAAAAAACCGATTTGGCTTTTCATACTACTAATAACATCACTAAGTAAATCTTTCAATCTTTCATTAACTTGATGAATTCTATCTA
>JAIOTD010000010.1 GCA_021107205.1 archaeon
AAATAATTGGCTATGAGATTTGGTTTGTACTTTAAAGTTGAATCTTTTACAACTTTTGGAAAATTTTCTAGTAATTTTACTAATTTAATTTCTAAATCATCATTGAGTTTGAATTCTTGCTTTTTGTTTTTGGATTTTTTAATAATGCTTTGAATTCTTGCTTTTGTATATTGAATATAAGGGCCTGTCTCTCCTTCAAAATTTAATGCATTATCCCATGAAAATAATATATTTTTTTCTGGAGAAACCTTAAGAATTGCAAATTTTAAGGCTGCATATCCTATTGATTTAGATAGTTTTGAAATGTTTTTGGATTTTCTTTTAGTAAGTTCTTTTTTAGCTCTTTTCACTGCTTCTTCCATAAAATCTGTTAATAAAACTAAGTTGCCTTTTCTAGTAGACATCTTACCTTCTTTAAGAAGAATAAAAGAATAATGAATTACTTTTGGGGCTTTGCATTTTAATAATTTTAGAGCTTCTTTTAATTGATTGAAGTAAAGTTTATGATCTTCTCCTAAAACTACAAAATTATTTTCTGTTTTAGACATTTTATCTATATGGTATGCTAAGTCTCTTAAAACATATAATGATGATTTATCTCCTCTTGTAAGAACCAATAAAGGGTTTTTCATTGCTAAGTTTAAATTACTTTGATCTAATATTTTTCTTCCTTCTTCATCTATGAAAACTTTGTCTGTTTTTTCTAATTTTTTTAGAACATCTTGGGAAGAATCATTCCATAAATATTTAGATTCATAGTCAAAAACATTGTATTTTATATCTAATTCTGAGAGAATTTTTGATTGGCCTTTAATACAAACATCTACCACTTTATCGAATTCTTTTTTAATTTTTGGATCTTTTTGTTCTATTTTATTTAATAATTCAAAGACTTTAGGTTCTATTTTAGGATCTGATTCCATTTTCTTGTTTATTTCAACATAATTTTTCAGAAGAGTTTCAAAAGAAGGTTTTTTTCCTTGGTAAGCTAACACAAGCATTGCTATTTGTTTTCCTATATTATTAACATAATAGTGGGTTTCTAACTTATAATTTTGAAATTTTAGAATTCTTGATAATGAATCTCCTATTATTGCATTTCTTGATCTTCCTACGTGTGGGGAAGCGTTGGGATTTATTGAAGTATGTTCCATTAATGCTTTTTTTCCTTTACCTAAATTAGAAGAACCATAGTTTTTTTCTTTTAGGATCTTTTTTAAAGTATTTCCTATAAATTTTGTTTTATCGACGAAAAAATTAAGATATGGGCCCTTGACTTCTACTCGAGAAATTAAAGGTGATTTTATTTTTTTTGAAAGTGTTTCAGCTATTTCATTTGGGTTTTTCTTTAGTTTTTTAGAGAGAATGAAACAAGGAAAAGCATAATCTCCTAATCCTTCTGGAGGAACTTCCAAATGTATCTCTTTTAATTTAGTTTCTTTCTTTAGAATTTTTATGATCTCTTGTTTGAAATCCATATGTAAAACTTAATTTGGGTGCATTATATAGTTTTTGGGTTTTGTTCGGTTAAGAGGATAAAGCATTAATTTTAAATATTTGAGATGTTTTTGTTTAATTATGAGTAAATTATCTAAGGAAAAAGAGGATAGGATTAAAGAAGAAGTTTTAAGGATTATATATGAGAATTCTCCTAATAAAATTTATACAAACTTTATAGCTGATGAATTAGCTAGAGATGATGAATTTGTTTTAAGATTACTACAAGACCTTCATAAAAATGGTTTTGTGAATAAATTACAAAAAGGAAGAAGAAAAATGTGGGGATTGCCAGATCATGTGTTTAATCAATATAAAAATATTTTATCTTAATTTTAATTTTTTCTTTATAAATTCTTTACCTTTCCACTCTAAAGCATATTTAAGAACTTCTTCTATTGTTTCTACAGGAATAATTTTAATTTTTCTTTTATCTTCCTGGCTTAAAAGAACATCTTTCTCATTTGATTTAGGAACTATTACATTTTTGATTCCCGCTTCTATAGCTGCTTCTACTTTTTGAGTTACGCCACCTATAGCTAAAACCTCTCCCCTAACAGATAATGATCCTGTCATTGCAGTGTCTTGTTTAATTGGAATATTCTTTAATGCTGATATTATTGCTACTGCTACTGCTACTGAAGCTGAATCTCCTTCTACACCTTCATGAGTTTGAATAAATTGTACAAAAACATCATATTTTTCTTTTATATCCTCACCAAAATATTTTAGAATTATAGCTGAAACATTTTTTATTGCTTCTTTTGCTATTTTTCCTAATTGACCTGTTGCAATAAACTCTGCTTTTTTTCCACCAAAAGTAACTTCAGATTCTATTGGTAAAATAATACCTGAATAATAACCTTCACCACCAATTACTGCTAAACCATTTACTTTTCCAATTAAAGTTCCTTTTGTGGTAATAATTTGGTGTTGTTTTTTTTGTTCTATGTATTTATCTGCAATTTGTTGTTCTAATGTTTTTGCTAGTTTTTTTGCTGCCATTACATGTTTAGGTAAAACAAATTTAGCCTTATCTTCTAATGCCAAATCTCCTGCAGCCCTCACTAATCCACCAAGCTCTCTTAATCTTAAAGTTAATTTTCCTGATCTTCCTGATCTTTTTTTTGCTTCTTGAATTATTTCTAGAACTGCATTTTTTGTAAAATGAGGTATTTTTTTATCTTTTTTAACTTCTTGTGCTACAAATTTAGCTATTTCAAATTTATTTTCTGTTGTATCTGGCATTGTTGATTCCATATGAACTTCATAACCATATCCTCTTATTCTAGATCTTAGAGCTGGATGCATTTTCATTATTGTTTCTTCATTTCCTGAAGCAACTAATATGAAATCACAGGGTACTGGTTCTGATCTTGTCATTGCACCTGAACTTCTTTCTGATTGTCCTGTAATTGGATATTTCTTTTCTTGTAGTGCAGTAAGTAATTCTTGTTGTGATTGTGGTTTTAAGTTTGCTATCTCATCTATGAATAAAACACCACCATTAGCTCTATGAATCATTCCAGGAATTAATCTTTCATGTGCGGGGGTACCTAAACCACCTGATTGTAATGGATCGTGTAAAACATCTCCCAGTAAAGCCCCTGAATGTGCTCCTGTTGCTTCTAAGAAAGGTGCTTTTTTTGTTCTTGAATTATCTACAATTATTTTTGGTGTTGATGTTTGAGATCCCATTAATTTGGATCTCTTACTTAAATTCCAAAATAAAACAAAAGTTGCTAAGAATATCATGCTTCCTAAAAATAATGCTGCAAAAATAATATCTGAATTATAATAACTTCTTGCCCACCAAGGAGATACCATTGCAAGTATTAATAAAATTATAAAAATAAAATTTTGTCCTTTTAATGATGACATTGATTGTAATTTTGTCCTTGTGATTAATTTTTGTCCTGTTCCCCTTGGCACTTTTTTTATTTTAGGGACATTTTCATCTAAAGGGTTTGGAAATGATAAAATATCTAGCAGTTTTTCTTTTGGTAATATTTCTGATAATGCTTGACCTATTAAACTCTTACCCACACCAGGCTCTCCTATCAATAAAAGATTTCTTCTTTGTTTTGAAACTTTTTTGATAATATTTGTTGCGTTGTCTTGACCTATAATTTGGTCTATTAATTTATCTGAAACTTTAATTTCTTTTGTTGTTTTAAAATTTAGTTCTTTCATTTTCTAGTTAGAATTATATAATAAATAGATTTAAAAATTATACTATGTCTTCTTCGGCAACAACAACAAAATCACCTACAGCAATAACTGCAGAAAAAGGAATTAATAAATTTCCTTGTTTATCTTGTTCTAATTCTAATCCTTCACAATAACCTGTTGGATGTTTTAAAATAATTTGTAAAAGTTCCCCTGTTCTTGATTCAAAAGTTAAATCTCCAACTTCTCCAAATTTTTTCCCTGTTTTAGAAACGACAGTTTTTCCTATTAATTGTTTAGAATATTTTTTCTCTTCGGATACCATAATGTCTTTGATAGTACTAACTTATTTATAAATGTTGTTGTTTTATAGTTGCTAAATTGGTTTTTTAAATAAATTTTTAAAATTTTTTATTCTGGAAGAGGTGGGTGATATAAGGGATCGCAGATTATTTCATTTGTCCATGATAAATAAGGTATGGCATTATAATGTGCTTCTACAACAGAATAATTATAATTTAAAATTAAATCATATATATTATTTGTTCTTGGCATTCCAGATCCATAAGGTTCTGTAATTGTTCCATAAACACAAGTAAATCCATCTCTTAACATATTATAAGACCAGCCCCCGCTTCCTTGAGTAGGATATTTATAAGCTCTAAAATCAGACCACGAATGTCTATGGAACCCTACTGCCCCTATTTTTACATTTGTGAAAAGGGTATTATAATGGAATGAGTACCACCCAATGTAATGGAAGGGCGCTTCCACAGTTTCAAATAAATTTCCTTCTTCATCTATATATATTTCAAAACCTTTTTCTTCCATAAAACTTGCGGTTTCTAAAAATTCTGTATTACCTGAGATACCCATATCTGGATCTAAATCAACGTAAGCTAATCCTCCATTAGTTCCTTGTTGTTCTGCGTATATTGCATCGTCAATTAAAATCATGGAATTTTGAACATTTTCATCATGATCATAATCTCCTTCTAAATTATCCCCATAATCTAATCTAGATACAAAATAAATTTTTTGCCAAACATTTTCGCATCCCAAAATATCTGCTAAATCTTCCGTGTTATAATTTTCAGAATAAATTAAATTCCCCCCAAAATTAGCAATCCCTAAATTATTTAGATGTCCTGTTCCATCTTCTACGTAATCTGGGTGAAATATAACTGCTATTTCAGAGTCTACACTTGCAAGATCTGCATTATGATAACAATGACCTGCATCTGAACAGGCTTGTGAACAAGAATCTGCCCTACACCCTTTAACCCAAAAAGCTATTGGGGCCATAACCGCAATATATTTTATTTTATCTTTTAATAAAATTCCATTTTCGTCTTCTGTAGTTTCTAAAAAATTCATTAAAGGAAATCTTATAGAACTATCAAAATAAGATCTATACATTTTATCTCTTAAATCTGTAGTTACTCCAAATATATTTTCGTTAGGTATATTTCTTTGTTCCATATAATAATTTGCTAAATCTATAGAGGTATCCCAATTTTCTGCATATATTACTAATGTTCTTTCATTTTCTGGAAAATCTATTTGTATACTTACATTATCTTCTGATATGCAACCATCGGAATCTTCTATTGTCAATTTATAAATTATATTTTCTGGAGAACCCTTTCTAAATTTAGAATATTTTAATGCTAAAAATCTTGCATTTGGTTGATTTAAATTTTCTTCTGGAATTAAAATTTCAGTTTCATAATTTCCGCAGAATCCTGTTGTTATATCTGAAACTTGTTCCCAATTATAAGAAATTATATTTCCTTGACTATTTGATCCATTTAAATTAACCCAAGTGTGTGGTAAAACTATTTTATTTTCGCCCGCATCTGCTACTAAATCTGATTCTGAACAATCTTGTTCTGGTGAATCTATTTCTCCTTGTGAATTAACAATTCCTTTTCCTTTTACTCCATGTTCTATTGAGCTAAGAATTCTAGAATATATTATATCAAAATCTATTTTTCCTTTTGCATTTGGTGGGATTGTGCAAATAATTCTATTTTGTTTATTTTGTTCAAATTCTGTAAAAACACATTCAATTTCTTGTTCACCAATTTTTATATTATTTATTTCTTGTATTTCTATATTTAGAGGCACATTTAATCCTATAATTAATTCATTACCTTTAATTGTAATATCACATGTAAATGGGGAATCTACTATACAAATGTCTGGAATATTTGGAGAAAAAACACCCAAATAAAATAAAGTTGCTAATGCAATTAAAACAATAATTATAGCCCATCCATATGTCATCAAATATTCCATAGAAGTCTGTGCTTTCTTCTTTTTTAGCATAAATTTATTGTAGGTCTTAAATATATAAAATTATAGTAATTGGTTGTTTTTTAGAAATAGACCCCCACACCTATATTTCTAGTGGAAAATTATTAAAAAAAATATTTCGTGTGGAAATTTTTTTAATATGTTTTTTTAACTTTTTAAGTTATTATTGCGTTGTTTTTAATTTAATATTATTATTTTATTTTTGATATTAATTATTATTAAATAACAACATTTTATTATTTTATTAGGAGAATC
>JAIOTD010000060.1 GCA_021107205.1 archaeon
TGTAGGAATAATAATAGTTGCAGTTATAGCTACTATCTTCTGACTAAAAGATTATGTTCTTTTATCTAAATTTGAAAGAGATGCAAACCAAGTTGATTTACCAGAAGAAATTCAACCCGCATATTTAGATTTACAATCTTGTATTTCGGATGTAACTAAAACAGGTTTAAGTATTTTAGGAAAACAAGGAGGTTATTTAACAATACCTCAAGATAATATTCCTGTAAATCCTTTAGTTCCATTTACATCACATTTAGATGTATTCAATAATAATTTACTTCAAGTACCTTATTGGTTCTATGAAACTAATAATGGAATACAAACATATCAAATTCCTGAATTAAATGAAATGGAAATTTCATTATCCTCATACATAAAATCAAACTTAGATGAATGTTTAAATAATGAATCTTTACAAGTTTATGAAATATATGGATTAATAAATCCAGAAATAGAAGTTGAAATAGAAGAACAAAAAACATTTGTTAAAGTATTATCACCAATAGAAATTTCTTATCAAGAAGTTACCGCAATAGTTTCTGAATCTTATTCAATAGTAGATTCTAACTTTGGTAAATTATATTCAATAGCTACAGAAACAATAACAAAAAATGATGAAGATAATTTCTTAGAACAAAAAACAATAGATATGTTTGTGTTATATGACGAACTTCCATTAAATGGAATAAACTTTGATTGTACAATACCAACATGGTCAAAAACAGAAGTAGAATCAAACTTAAAAGAAATTATAGAACCTAACATGCAATCAATTACTTTAAGAAATTCATTAAATGAAAATCCAAAGAAATATTATATTTTAGAAGCAGATGCAAAAAACACAGTAACAGATATAATGTATTCAAGAGAATGGCCATTATATTTAGAAGTTTATCCTTCAGAAAATGGAATATTAACAGCAGATAACATTTACACTACAGATATTTTAAAAGCAGTTGCTAATTTATTCTGTTTCAATAATTATCACTTTGTTTATGATGTAAAATATCCTATACTAATAAAAATAAGTGAAAATGATGAAGTATTCCAATTTGCTTATCAAATAATAATAGATAACAACCAACCAAAACAAAATGAATTAGGAGATTTAGAATTAGAAAAAACAGTAGATATCTGTGAAAATAAAGTAACACCAATAACAGTTAACACTTATACAGAACAATTAGGAATTTTAACACCTTTAACCAATGTAGATATAAGTTATAGTTGTGTAAGTCAAAAATGTCATTTAGGAAAATCAGAATCAGCAACATTCACAACAGAATTTCCACAATGTATTAATGGATTATTAGTAGGAGAACAAGCAAATTACTTCAAATCACAAACATTAATTTCAACAAATCAAGAATCTCAAGTTGTTTTAATTTTAGAACCTTTACAATCAAAAGAGTATGAAGTTAAAGTTATTAATTCAAATGGAAATATAAGATCTACAACAAGCGATGAATTAGCATTAATAACATTAGAATCTGATTTAGGATATTCCACTCAATTATTTAGTAATACAGGAGAAATAAAATTAATTCCAGATAATTATGATATCTCAATTTACTTGATGAATAATGATACTAGTTATACAATAGAAGAACAAACAGTAACTAATTGTGTGGAAGTTCCAAGACAAGGTTTACTTGGATTATTTGGAACTCAAGAAAAATGTATAGAATCTGAAATTCCTGAAATCGAATTAGATAGTGTTATTGTAGGATCAGCTCAATTTGATTTTGATATTACATCAACAACTTTAGATAACTCAAACAAAGTAATATTTTATGTAAATTATTATGGTTTACCAGAATCATATGAAGACATAGCAAGAATATATGAAAAAATTGATGTATTAGATGAAAATTTCATTTACCCGACATTTGAAAATGAATAAACAAATAATTGCAATATTCTGTATCTTTTTGATAGTTAGTACTGCAACTTCAACATCAGCTTTATTAGAAGAAGATGTAGATGAGGCCATTATAGTTGAAGTAGATGATTATCAACCTTCAGTTATTAGATCAAGTGTTTTAGAACAACAAAATGTTCCTGTTTATGTTTTCCTTAAAGGAGCTACAATAGGTTCTTTATTATCAGGATCGGAAAGTCCAGGAGCAGCACCATTATATGGAATTCCAGATATTAAATATGTAAATATTATTCCAAGAGGAACAATAACAGAAGAAAGAACAGTAAATCAATTACAAGGCGGACAAATTTATGTTCCACCACAAAGAAGAAATTACGTAGCTGATGAATCTGGAAGATTTATCGATTTAGGTTATTTAATATTAAGATTACGAATGATAGAAAAAGAGGAAGACATTCCAGATAGTTTAGATCTTAATTATACTATTGAAGTTGTATTTGATTTAGAAAATACTTTAGGTAAATTTGGTTCTCAAGATTTAGAATTAAAAGAATATCCTATTGAAGAAAAATGGAAAACTAAACCCACAGGACCAGATCCTTTCTGGGGTGGAACAGGTTATATAAGAGCAAAGAATATTAAGGATAATTCAGTTACTTTTGAAGTTTATGATTCTTACTTAAAATCTAAAAGTTCATTTAGTTTAAATCCTGGAGAAGAATCAAGAGCAGTAAGGATTAAACATACATCTGATTTATACAATGATTTCTTAAGGGTAAAATTAGATAAAATAGACACACCTAAAATTAAAGCAGATATATTAGTTTTAAAAAATGGTTATTCAGAAATAAGATCTTTTAATGAAGGTGATAGGATTTACCAAGGATCTAAATGGAAAATTACAGATATGGCCCAAGGAATAATAGGAACAGATATTTATCAACAAGTTGAATTGGAAAATTATGATGGCGATATAAAAACATTAGAAAGAACAATAAAAAAAGATAATAAAATAATCACAACACAATCAAATTCTGAATTAGAAGAAAAAATAAAACCTTATGAAACTTTCATTGAATCAACAAACGGAATTGATAAAGATTTAATTAAGGCAGTTATTATTCAGGAATCACAAGGGAATCCTAAAAGTATTTCTCAAGGATGTGGTGCTGTAGGTTTAATGCAATTAATGCCCGGAACTGCTAAAGAACAGGGTTTAAGTAAAATATTTAATAATCATAATTATGTAACTTGCAATCCAGAAAAATCAAAAGAACTTGAAGATTTTGCTAAAGATAAAAGTTTGGAACAACTTAAGGAAGTTGATGATAGATTCGATCCAGAAAAAAATATTAATGCAGGAACAAAATACTTAAAATGGTTAATGGATCAAGATGAAACACAAGGAAAAACAGAATATGTTCTTGCTGCATACAACGCAGGATTAGATAATGTAAAAAATTGGGATTGGGATGGTAAAGTTGAAAACATTCCTGTTGAGCAAACAAGAGTTTTTGTAAATAATGTTTTAAGTTATTGGAGCCAATTTAAAGGACAAATAGATATAACTACAGAAGAATTAGAAGAAAAACAAACATGTAAAGGTGTAGATATAATAGAAGATGATGAAGATTTATTAGATATAAAAAATATTCCTTCTGAAAGATTATTTTGTACAGCATTAAAAGAATTAAGTGAATTAAAAACAGAATATCAAAGTCAAACGGATAAATTGGATGATGCTTATAAATTATCTGGAGAAATTTATGAGAAACTAGGAGATAAAAAAAGTGCTTTAAGAGAATATAGAAATGTCAAAGGAGATCCAAATAAAGTAAAAGATATTATAGAAAGATTAGAAAAAGAAATTTCTGAAGATGCTGAAGAATATGTTGAAGAATTAGAAGATGAAGGTATTTTTTTAACATTAAAAGATGTTACTGAAGTTAATGAAGAAAATAATCCCGAAACAGCTATTAGTATAAACGGAGGAAATTCTAAAACTTATAAAGAAAGTGATGGGAGTAACGTTATTATTGGTTTGGAAGGATCCCAAGATAATAATGGAAATAAATTTGATTGGATTGTTCATCAAATTGGAAGAGGAAAAGTAATAATTTACCAGAATTATTATGATAACGATAAAAAAGGAAATACCAAAACTTTAAAATTAGATAGACCTGAGCAAGTTTTAATTAATGAAAAAGATCAAGTAACAAAAACAGTTGAAGTAAAAAATATAGATACGAAAGAATTTGCTTACATTACCATTTTACCAGGTGTTGGAAGAGCTAAAAGTACTTCTGATTTTTTAGTACATATTCCAATAGAAAAAAGAGCAATACAATTGTCAGATGCTCAAATAGACAAACAAATTAATAATGCTAGACAAGTCATAAATAAATTAGATTCAATAACAGAAAACTTAGACCAAATATTAAAATTCTGGAAATATGGATGTTATGCAACTTTTGGAGTAATTCTATTAAAAACATTAGCTACAGGATCAGCACAAGTTAAAGCAAGAAATAATGTAATGAATGAAGGTACTGTTAAGGGAGTTAGCGGAGGATGGAAAGGATATTGTATTGCAAATAGTGGAGTAGGACAAATTTACCCTAACTATGATTCTTGTATGATTGATAATAAACAAGTAATTAATAATTTAATAAAACAAAATAAAGATGCAATTATAGAAACAAACAAATTCATAAAAGATAAGGAATTATTTGGTGAAGATTTAAAAGAAAAAACAAACAAACTACTTAATGAAATTGATGCCAATGAAACAGAAGTAAGATATTTAATTGAAGAAGGAATTCTAGGAGATGATGAAATAAGAGAATCTTTAATGTTGCATTATATTGAAAATAAAAGCATATTTAATTCAAAATTAAATGAATGGTCTAAAGATTATGATTCATATAAAAAAGCCGAAAAAACATTAAGTAGCTTAAATATTGACAAAAGTAATGTAAATTCCGCCGAAGAATGGAAAAGAGTAATAGAATCTGTTAGAATACATGAAGAAAATGCAGAACAAGGAGAAGCTCTAATATCATTCCCAAAAGAAGAAGTAACACACGAATATAATTATAACTTAATAATTAAAAAAGAAAATGGAAATTTAGATAAAGTAGAAGCAAAAATTAAAGAAAATTCTCCAGGAAAATATGTTGATAGAAATGGAAATGAATATACTGCAAAAGATGAATACACAAAAAGATTAAGACTTAATTATGCTCAAGAAGCAACAGCAGAATTCTATGATAATGGAAGACCTTATCTTTTACCTACTAAGGATGGAAATTATGTAAGAGTTATTGAATACTACCGTGATGGAACTCCGAAGACATTAGAAGAAATGAATGTAGGTAATGATGGTCTTTTAGGAACTACAGACGATATTTATGTTCAAGATAGAAGTTTACTCTATCACACTTCTCCAGGAGATGAATATTATGATGAAAGAATAAAACATTTAAGAAATTTAGAGAATAAAGTAAGAAGTACTTCATCTTGTGAAGCAGGAGATGATATTACAATTAATGGAAATAAATTTATGTGTAGTACCAAAGCAATAAATAAAATTTCACAATTAACACAATTACAATGTGAGGACTTCTTTGGAATAGGAGATTGTCAATTTTTATACAATATATGTGATCCTGTTGCATGTCCTGCTTCAAGATTTAATCTAGGAGGAAGATGGCAAGTAAGTAATGTAATTCAAACAGGAATTATAGGATCATTATTTTTAGGATTACCAAATTGGAAAGTAATATCTCCTCAACATGGAACAAATATAATCCCTCCTATTTGTGGACCTGGAGTCTCATCTGGATTAAAAAGTTTAAAATCAGTATTCCAAGGATATGAAGAATGTCTACAAGTAGCAAAGACAGAAGGTAAATCAGTTGGAATATGTAATGAAATCAGAAGTGTTTATATTTGTGAACTTGCATGGAGAGAAGCAGTTGCAATCCTTGACGTAAACAAAGGAATTCCTTCATTATTAATTAATAAAGCATCAAATGCAGCAGGTGGAGGAGAATATCTAAACTTACAACAAAACTTTGATAATATAGGAAATTCAGTTAAATTCTTTACATCTAATTATGATCAACAAAGTTTTGCAGCTTACAAAGGAAGAAGTTTAGGGGAAGTAGGAACAGAAGTTTGTAAAAGAGCTATATTTGCAAAATCACCAGGAGTAGGAAAATTCTTTGATCAATTAGCATCACCTCCAAACCCACCATCAGCTACAGCCTACTTTGATGTACAACCATGGGTTACAACTGCAGGAGAAACAACATTAAGTAGAGATCGAAGTTTATTAGGTGGAAATGATCAAGAACAATATTTGTATAGTGTTTATTATCATATTTATTCAGGAACAGATTATGAAGATGGTATTAGATATAGAATATTCTTAACAGACGACTTTGGAAGAAAAGCATTTGTTACTGGTTGTCCTCCTGTAGGAAAATCATCAAGAAGTTTAATATCTTCTGGAGATTATGTAGATGCTAGTTGTGAATTTTTTGCAGGTCCAGGTTATAATCAAATATGTATAGATCTAAATGGTCAATTAAGTTGTGGATTTGGAAAAGCAACAACAAGTTTCGGATTAAATTACTTAAGTGATTATGTAGCTTTAGATGATAGTAGAAGGGAAATAACAACAGCAGAAGAATGTTCTCCAAATTATTACGGTCCTGTAATTAATACAGGAGTTATACCTATAGCAACACCAACAACATTTGGATATGGTAATACAGGAATAGAAAGAGTTTGTAGTATAGAAAATCCTGGAAAAGGAACAAATTCTGATCAGTGGACTTCTGTAGGTAGTTGTGGAACAGATGATTTAGGAATAGACAGAGGAAAATGTTGGCTAGATAAAAGTTCAATAAATATAGCAATAAAAGGACAAGCTAATAGGCAAGAATTGTTAGCATACCTAGATAATATAACAAATCCTACGCCTGATGTAACTTTAGATCAAATTAATGAATTGATTAATAAATTAAATTCAATATCTAGGGAACTTCTTGAACCTAAAAGTAAATTAAATTTAAAAAATAATGAAAAAGAAATTGAGAAAATTGTTCAAGGAGTTATGTTGGATGATCAAGGTAATTATAGAATTTTGGAAAGTAGAAGATATAATCCTCAAATATCTACAGAATCAAAATTACAAATTGCAAGGATTTACACTAAATTAGGAACCTTAAAATTTGAAATAGAAGATCATGAAAAACCAACAAAAACTCTAACGATATCTGGAAAAGATGATGATCTTTCTGTAAAATATTGTAGATTAAGTTATGATGATAGGAATATTTTTAATAGAAATATAAGATACCAATATAATCTCAATGAAGGGAAATGGTATTTAAGTCAAGTTATTCCATTCAGAGAAAACTATTACAAAATAAGTAAAGTTGATTCTATTCCTTTCTCAATAAGGGGCATTAATAATGAAATAGTTGAAGATTTTAGAAATAGAGATTCTGATTATCAAGAAGGAATAAAAATAATTTTACAATATATGAAAAATAATCCTGATGATCAATTAACTGTTTATGCAGAAGATAATTCAAATTTATTCAAAGGAAAAGACATTTCCAATGTTGATGAAACTTTAGACAAAGTTAATAATTTTTGTAATACTGGAATAATTCCTAAAGAAGAAGTTCAACAACAAGAAGTAGAATCTACAACTGGATGTTGTAATTTAGCTTCTGGCGGATTTGGAGCAGTAAATGTTTACTGTTCTGATAAAAAAGAAGTATGTGATAATCCAAGTTCAAATATTCAATCATTAGGTTGGATTTCTGGTGGAACTTGTCAAGATAGTGTTTGTGTTGCTTCAAATAATCAACAAGTAGAATTGCCTGCTGATGAAGAAAATGAAGATGATTCAGTTGATTATAAATTAAATCAAGTGATTTCTGGAAATAAAGATTTTATTTTAGATAATCCTGTATGTGATGGTCCATATTGCGCCGGTTTTGTTACAAGAGTGTCTGATTATATTTTTGGTTATGGAAAACATTACATAACAGGAGTTGGAGGTAATGCATGGGATATTCCTGAATATGTTCTTGAAAGAGAAGGTAATGTTATTTGGATTGATTGGAAAAATGGTGAAACCTTCACAAATTATAATGATTTAAATCCTGGGGATGTAGTAGGATTTTATAATACACAAACAGAAATAGCAGGACTAAATGTTTTTGATTTAACACATGTTGCTTTATATTTAGGTAAAAAAGAAGAAAAACACTATATTATTCATTTGTATCATGTTCCAGATTCATTAAAAAAAATAGAAGATAATCAAAAAGATGATGCTGTTAGAATTGAAAATTTGGAGAGTTTTTTGAGATTATATGACAATTTTAAAATAAGTGCGATTATTAAACCAAATTCTAAAAAATTATATAAAAAATCTAAAAATTATGAAGTTACAAATTATATTGTTCAACCAAGAGATACTGTTATATCAATAGCAGAAGATTATACAGAAGGATGGGAGTTCCTTAAAAATAAAGAAGAAATAGAAGAAATAGCTTGGCTGATTTCAGATTATAATGATCTGCTTGATGATTCTGAAATTTCTAATGGAAATATTTTGAAAATTCCTTTAATAAATTAATAAATCATGAATTCTAAAATTTCAAATATAATATAAATCTTAAAAATAATTTTGCGGAAGACAGGGTTCGAACCTGCGTAGGCACTAAGCCAATGGGTCCTAAGCCCATCCCGTTTGACCACTCCGGCACTCCCGCATATAGAATTAAATAAAATCTTAACTTAAAAAAGTTTCTTAATGACCTTTTTTACCTTGTCTTAATTTAGAAGAATTCCCATAACCACAAGAACTACATTTTTTCTTTTTGATATGGTAACTTGGTTTTCCACACCTTCTACATCTAATAAAGTTCTTTTTACCAGACTTTTTACCCATAGAAGGAGTTCCTTTCGTCATTTTAAGCCACAGATATTAAAACTATTGTATCTCCTCTGATAAACACTTTTCCAATTTTTCTTTTTAACTCATTATTTTCATGTTCTTCACTATTATCTAAAACTAAATTAATGTGAATATCAAAAGATTGTAAATCTCCAATTATTTTTCGACCATTCTTTAATTCAACAACTACTCTCTTATTTCTCGCTTCATTTAAAGCATCTAAAGGTCTACTTGGATCCATAAAACTTTCTTAAATCATAAGGTATTTAAAGGTTTGGAATCCAATTAAAAATATGGCTATTCAACAAAAAAGATCTAAAAGAAAAGTTTCTGGTGGAAGGTATAAAAAAATAAAGAAAAAGAAATTATATTGCTTAGGAAGTTTACCAAGAGCTACAAAAGTTTCAGAAACAAAAAGATTAACAAAAAGAGTTTTAGGTGGAAATTTAAAAACTTACTTACTTTCTTCAAATATTATAAATGTATATAATCCTAAAACAAAAAAATATCAAAAATCAGAGATTGAAACAATATTAGAAAATCCTGCTAATAGACATTTTGTTAGAAGAAACATATTAACAAAAGGATCTATTGTTAAAACTAAATTAGGAAAAGCAAAAGTTACTTCTAGACCAGGCCAAGAAGGCACAATTAACGCTATTTTAGTAGAATAATAGGTTCCATAGGAAATCTAGCTTCTACTTTTAAGTGTATTTATTTTAAGAAAAAAACAGAAACATTTATATATAACATACAGTATTATTTAATAAAACTTATCATAACTATCCTTGGGGGGTTAAAGATGGGCCGTTATATTAAAAAATGTCCGGAATGCGGAAGTATAAATCTTGTTCTAAATAAAGATAGAGGTGAAATGATTTGTAGAGACTGTGGTCTTGTTATAGAAGAACAAATGGTTGATTTTGGCCAAGAATGGCGTGAATTTGATCAAGAACAGTCAGACAAAAGACGTAGAACAGGAGCACCTATGACTTATACTAAATTTGATAGAGGTCTAGGTACAGATATTGGTGCAAAAGGGGACGTTTATCAACTTCAAAGCAAAGAAAGAAATAAATATTTCAAATTAAGAAAATGGCAACATAGAGTTTCTACAGCTATTGAAAGAAATTTAAAATTAGCATTAGCAGAACTTAAGAGAGTTTCTTCTTACCTTAAACTTCCAGGATCTGTGGAAGAGGAAGCAGCTAGAGTTTACACAATGGCAGTTCAAAGAGGTTTAGTAAGAGGAAGATCAATGGAATCTGTTGTTGCAGGAGCATTATACGCTGCTTGTAGAAGACATGAAGTTCCAAGAACTTTAGATGAATTATCAGAAGCTTCTGGAATTGACAAAAAAGAAATTGGAAGAACATATAGATTCATTACAAGAGAATTAGGAATCAGGATTTTACCAAGTAACCCTGTAGATTATATACCAAGATTCTCTTCAGCATTAAAATTAAATGCAGAAACACAAAGTAAAGCAGTTACTATTTTAGAAAAAGCACAAAAAGCCGAATTAACTTCTGGAAGAGGACCAACAGGAATTGCAGCAGCAGCCTTATATGTAGCAACTTTAATTAACAACGAAAAAAGAACTCAAAGAGAAGTTGCAGATGTAGCAGGCGTTACAGAAGTTACAATAAGAAATAGATACAAAGAATTACTTAGAGAACTTAACTTAAAAGATGAAATAAAAAAGAAAATGGAGATTGTCTCCTAAATTTTTATTTTCATAAAATCTTCAGCAGCGACGACATTTTTTATATATTTTTTAACTTCTTTTTCTAAATATTTAACATCTTTATATCTTTGAGAAAAATGTGTAATTACTACTTTCTTAACTTTAGCTTTTTTAGCAAGATTACCCACATCTTCAGTACTTAAATGTTTGAAATCTTTAGCATTTTGTTGTAAATCTTTTCCAAAAGTAGACTCTATAATTAACATATCAGAATCTTTTACTATTTTAATCAAATTATTAAAATAAATAGTATCAGTAATTATAGAAACTTTTTTTCCTTTAATTAAAATTGTTGCATCTTTAACTTTTATTTTTTTATTCTTATATTTAATGTCCTTACCTTTTTGTAAATCGCCTAACAAAGGACTTTTAGTTAAACCAAATTTCTTAGTATATTTCAAATTAATTTTTCTTTTATCATTTTCCGTAATTATATAACCATAACATAAACAACTATGATCTAATTTTCTAGCTTCAACTTTAAAATTAATATCTTTGTAAAAAATACCTTCTTTAATTTCAATTATTTTAATTTTAATATTAACTCTAGCTATATTCAAAATATGTCTCATTAAATTTTTCAGACCTTTAGGACCATAAATTTCCAAAACCTTAGTAT
This sequence comes from archaeon, assembly GCA_021107205.1. Classification (GTDB taxonomy): domain Archaea; phylum Nanobdellota; class Nanobdellia; order SCGC-AAA011-G17; family GW2011-AR20; genus JAIOTD01. Next base: position 11,234 of record JAIOTD010000060.1, read on the forward strand.
ATTGATTTGCTTGTAAATTTTGTAACAATCCAGGTAAACCATTAACATGATCTCCATGTAAATGTGTAATAAAAATTTTAGTTATTTTTGTAGGTGATAATTTAGCAATTCTCATTTGTCTTTGAGTTCCTTCACCACAATCAATTAAAATATTTTCAGATTTGTGTCTAAGTAAAATACTAAACAAACCCCTATTCTTAGTGGGTTGCATTCCAGCTGTTCCTAAAAAAATAAACTCCATAATTCAACTAAAGAAAAGCTTTTTAAATAATTTTTGATTTCTCTATAAATTTTACATAAGAAAAGCACTTACTTGAACAGCTAAATTTTCCCCAATTTTCTTATTTTTTTCTTCCAGTATTTTTTCAAGTCTATTAACAATTTTATTTTTTTCTTCCAGATTTATATTTGGATCTCTAAGATAAGCTCTAAATTCATCAGTTGCATAATAAAACTCTTCATTATTTACATGTGCAGAAGTATTTTGAATTTGTGGGCTTTCTTGAATTTTGGAGACTATTATCTTTTTTGCTTCATCAGGAGTTAAATATCTATATTCCTGATTCATGTACTTTTCTCCCTCCCAACCAAACATTCTAACTTTTACTTGAAGTGGATAATCAATAGTTTCCCGAGCGCCAGTATAAAATATTCCCCCCTCTGATGGAAATTCATCATCTTGAGATTTTATATAATGATTTCTTTCTCTAAGATAATCCTCCAATCTTTCTTCAAAATTTATATCTTGCGTTTGTTTCATTTTTACTTCTTGATTGTTTTTAATATACTACCTAAACATAGTTACTATATTTAACTGTTTGCTGTCGAAAATCTACGACAAAATCAAAAAATATTTAAAAAACAAAATCAATCAATTCCTATGGAGTATCTTGAAGAACTACAAAAATATGGTCTTTCTGAAAAAGAAGCAAAAGTCTACCTAGCCTTGTTAAAAAAAGGACCATCAACAGTTAATGATATAGCTGAAAAAGCAGACTTGGTAAGGACAACAACATACGATGTTCTAAAGAAGCTTAAAGAGGAAGGAATAGTAGGATCAATGAACTATAACAAAATATTGTATTTCGAGCCAGCAACTCCAGAAAAATTAATTCAAATTCTTGATGAAAGAAAAAAACATATTACTTCCATACTTAAAGAATTAAAACAGTTAAGAAAAGATATTCCAGAAATTCCAAGGAGCGAAATCTATGAAGGGAAACATGGAGTAAAAACAGTATTTCAAATAATTCTTGAATCAAAAAAACCCCTTTATGGATATGCAAATTATAAAGCAATGATAGACTTTGTTAAGAGTTATGGACCAAATTTTATTAATACTCGTGCTAAAAGAAAAATACCAATAAAGATAATAACAGAATCTTCAAAAGAATCTTCTAGAGATTTAAAAACAAAAGATAAACAACAATTAAGGGAAACAAGAACAATCCCAGAATTATGTAATGTAAATCTCAACCAATATATGAATGACGAATTTGTAGCAATCTTAAGTTCTAATATTGAAAATCCCATAGGAATAATTATCTATCACAAAGATTTTGCTAAAGAACAAAAGATAATATTTGAAAAATTATGGGAGATTGCCAAAAAATAAAATCAATACATTTTTAAATAATTTTTGATTAGTTAACTTATGCCTAAACCAAAAAAATTCAAAGCCAAATTTTTAGGTAACACCATAATCTCAGAAGATAAAGAAGCAAAAAATCTTTATTCTAAATCAAGATTTGGAGAGCCAAAAGAAGGAAAAATTCAATATTCATTAGTCGAAGGTCTTTATTTATTTGAAAAAAAACTCGTTAATGTTTTAGATTGGAGAAATAAAAAAATAACATTAAATGGTTATATAAGAAAAGCAAAAAAACTAGACGCTAATTTTTGGATAAGATATATCGTTTTTAGAGATATGAGAAATAGGGGTTATATTGTAAAAACAGCATTAAAGTTCGGAGCAGATTTTAGAGTTTATGATAGAGGTATTAAACCAGGAGATGGTCATGCAAAATGGATTGTTTATCCTGTACATGAAAATTCTACATTAACTTGGTATGAATTCTCTGCTAAAAATAGAGTAGCACATTCAACAAGAAAAAATCTTTTATTGGGAATTGTCGACGATGAAAATGATGTTACTTATTATACAGTAGAATGGACTAAATCTTAGAGAATATATAATTATTTTATTAATCAAATTTTTATCTAAATAATTTTTATGTTTTATTTGATTTTCTGAAACAACTTCAAATACATCACTACTTGTTGCAATAATATCTCCATAAGAAACTTTTGAATAAAAAATATATTTACCTTCAGAAACATCTTTAGGTAATTTTAATGCCCTCACAATATCAATTTCTTTATCAATAGCCAAACTTTCTTCTCTAAAGGATAATACTCCCTCTCCATCGAAATTTTTAATAGCATAATAAAGTAAAATATCTATGTGCTCTAAATCCCCCATATTAACTATTGTAATATTTGCTTTTATATCATCATTGAGATGTATTTCTCTTTCAGTAATTTTTGTTATTATATCAAATAAAGGTTTTCTTTCTTTTACTTCTGTAAGAATATTAATTATTTTACTTACCCCATTACCTTCAATAGTAATCTTCCCAGAATAAATATCTGATATTTCATCTTCTCTTACAGACAAAGATACATAAATTGTTTTAAATTCCCCTGGTTTTAAAGAAAATGAATTCTCCTTTATTACTTCAAATCTTCCCAGATTTTGATAATTTATACTAATATCTAAAATTGTATTTCCTGTATTTGTTATTTTTATAATTTTTTTCTTAGTTTCTCCTTGTTTTATTAAAAATTTGATTAAATCTTCACTTATAATAAAATTAGAAATACTTGATCCACCACTACTACCACTATTTTGACTTGGGGTTTCTTCTAATGAATAAATTGAAAAATGAGTTACATTAAAAGTCAAATTACCTCCAGAATAACTTTTTTTTGTACATATAGAAGATGGACATATAGATCCATCTTTTAAAATTCTCGGATTAACATAACTTAAGTTACATAAGAATAAATCAGCTGATTTATTCAATGCGGGCAATACACTTGAATTAATTTCTATACGATTAAATGAAATATTTACATAAGCATTAATATCTGCTCCACCACTTAAATCAACACTTTCAGAAAAATTAATTTTCCCATAGACTGGATTATCAATTACCATATTTGTTATACTTGAAATATCATCTTCTTGTGATATATTTGTTGTATCACCAGAAAATTCTATTGTGTCAGAAACTGAAAATATTCTTATTTCACTTTCTCCCATATTATTCACAGAATCAGTACAATTAATACTCCAATTGTAACTTCCAGATTCCAAATTATTTAAATTAAAATTTTGGATTATATCTTTTGTTATAGAAATACTTGTTTGATTTATTAAATCATTGAATATTAAAGAACAATTTATTATATTTGAATCATCTGTAACATTGTAATTAAATGTTATATTACCATCATTATATCCAGTATTATTTTCTGGCGAAATTAAAGTTATTACAGGTGCATCATTTTCTTCAGAAATTATAATAAGTGAACTTGAATTTAATGCTCCACCATCATCAGTACCATCATTTGGTGTAACTTCACATTTCCATTCATCATTTAAAGTTGTTTCTTGACTTACAATTGTTGAACTATCACTATAA
>JAIOTD010000045.1 GCA_021107205.1 archaeon
GTAAAACAATATTATGTCCATCAGGGTCTATACCTGCAGTATTTAACAACTCTAAAATTTGATGTCTATTCACAGTTTTATCATTCATTTTATAAATAGAATTACCCTTTTGTCTAATTATTCTTGATATTTTAACTTGTTTGTCATTAATAGGAAATTTTTTATTAGAATTATTAAAAACAATAGTAGCTATAGCTTCCCTCGCAGGATTTTTATCTTTACCACCATTATATATTAAATTTGAAGATTTCTCAGCTCTCATAGATTTAGCAGATATTTTACCTAATACAAAAGTCATCAAATCCATAACATTTGATTTTCCAGAACCATTAGGACCAATAATACAATTAAAACCATCACCAAAAATAATTTCAGTAGATTTGGCAAAAGACTTGAATCCCTTCGCACTAATGCTTTTTATAACTGTCATTATTAAATTAGCCTCTATAATGATATTTAAATCTTACCTTTAAAATTCATTCAATCTCTTTTGTTTCTTACTTTCTACCAATCTCCTATAACTAACCCAAGTCTTCCTAAAAATATCATATTTCTTATAATTTTTCTTTAGAAATTCTTGAGTAACAGGATCTGAAGGATATCCGGAGCCAATATTCTCTTTTATTTTACTTTGAATATTGCTTATTTCTCTATCTCTTGTAACTTTAGCTAATATTGAAGCAGCCCCCACTTCAACATATTTAAGATCTGCCTTGTGTTCCAATTTCAACTTAACATCAACTTTCAAAAAAGTTCTTAAATAATAGGTATAACTTTCAATATTAGTACTAGGGCAATCTAAAATAGCTTTATCAGGTTTTAGATAATTAATAATCATAGCACTTTTAATTGCTTCTAATTTATTTAGATTAAGTTCTTCACTTTCCAAAGCATCATCAACTTCTTTAGAAGAAATAATCAAAGTTTTATAATCTTTAACAATTTTTTTAATTTCTTTAAATAATTCTTCTCTTTTACTAGGTTCTAATAATTTACTATCTTTAACACCTATTTTTTTTAATTTAGAAACATCTTTCTCTTCTAATAAAACACCAGACATTACTAAAGGACCAATTACAGGACCCCTTCCAGCCTCATCAATACCACAAACCAAAACCATATTAATATCACTCTTATATGTTTTAAAAAACTTCCCATAGAAAATATTAAATACTTTTTTCTAGAAATTTAATATATGATAGAAAAAGAGAAAGTAACTAAACTCAAAAACATAGTAGCATACAATTTAGAAAAAGAGTACAAAAAATTTAAAGAATACTTATACTCTAAGAAATAATAAGCTTTTTATATTCTAATATTCATTTTTAACATATGAGAGGTGTACTTTATCTAATAGCAATAATTCTCTTATTACCCCTAGCTAAAGCTCAAACAATTTTTGGATTAGAAATACCCATATATTTACTAATACCTCTAATATTAATTGTAATATCTTTAATTTTATTATTAATATTCAAAATACAAGATAATGTTTTCAAATTTAAAGTGAATTTTCAGAAATTAAAAGAAATAGGAATAAAATTATTTAGTAAAGTAAAAACAATTAAATTTGTTAAGAGAGAAATTCCAAAAAAGAAACCAATAAGGAATTTTAGAAAAGAATTAGAATCTATAATATCCCAAAATAAAAGTAATGAAGAAATACTAAATGATTTAACCAAATTAACAAGATTATTTCTATTAGAAATATTTCATATAAAAGAATCTTTAACCAATGAAGAAATAAAACAAAAAATAAAAGGTCAAACAGATATAAAAGGTCTATCTGAAAGATTAGCAGAGTTAAAATATTCTGGTGAAAAAATAGATAAGCTAAAAATTAAAGAAATATATACTAAACTAAAAAATTTAATAGATAAATCTCTTAAACCTTATGAGGAAGAACTCCCTTGGAAGAAGAAGGAAATTAAAAAAGAAGAACACATAAAACCAGAACGTATAGATTTAACAAAAATAAAGAAAAAACCAACACAACCTCCTAAAAAAGAAATAATTAAAGAGATAAAAGAAAATTATGAATTTGAAGAAGAAAAAACAAAAAAACCTTCAAAAATAAAGCAATTAAAAACCAAAAGAAAATCAAAACCAGAAATACCTGATAAAAAAGAAGTTATCAAAAAACATTATGATGTAATAGATAAACTAAATAGATTTGATGAACTAATAAATTTAATAAAAAAAGATATAAAACAAAAAGAAAATACTTCATTAATTAAAAATTATCAAGAGATACATTACATCTATATTCATTTAGTAGCCCTTTTAGATGAAAAAGATAAAATACAATTATTAAAACAAGTAAGATGGGTAGATGAACAAGTAGAAGCAATAAAACATTAAGGTATTGTTCTATATCTTGTACTAATCAAAATCCATTCTCCTAATAAGAAAATAAAAGCTAAAACCATAAACAATCCACTTAAATCTTTACTTAATCTTTTTTCACTAAATATATTTATATTTTCATAAGCCTCTCTTAATCTCTCTTCATTTTCAGCTCTAAAATAAGTTCCTTTAGTATCTTCTGCAATTTTTTGAAGAGTATCTTCGTCTAAAGTTGATAAAATACCTCCATCTGTAAATACTCCTCCTTCTTCAGTTCCTACTCCAATAGTATTCACAACCATACCTTCACTTATCAAATAATTAATTGCTTCTGCTGGTTGAGTTCCAACATTAGCCCTTCCATCAGTTAATAAAATTATAACTTTAGGTCTCTTAGATGTAATAAGTAAGTTAGATGAAGTAATAATAGCATCTCCTATATTAGTTCCTCCTAAACCTTGAACAGAAATATTCTGAATTGCTTTTTTTGCTTTATTAGGATCTGTTGTAAGTTGTTGATGAATATAAGAAGCTCCTGAAAAAGAAACAATACCAATACCTGTTTCTCCTTTTAAGTTATCTATATATAAAATTGCAGCATCTTTAGCTGCTTCTAATCTATTAGGATCATAATCGTCTGCTAACATACTTTGACTTGCATCTATAGCTAAAACAACATCATAGTTACTACTTTGACCTTCATACCACATAATCGTACCAGAAACTGCTAAAACAATAAAGGTAATTATAATTAATCTTATAACTAACAAACCAATATTTTTAGATAAAAGTTGTTCTCCTGTAACTCTAGCTATTGCGTCAAAGTTAGCAAACTTAACAGCTTTTTTCTTTACAAATCTTAATGTATAAAAGTGAAGAAATATTAAAAAAGGAAGTACAAAAAGGAACCATAAATACTCAGGACTAACAAAAGTAAAGTTCACACCCATTTAGCACCTCTTCTAGCAAAATACTGAAGTATTGGTTGAATAAAAGTTTTATCTGTAGTTAAATTAACAAAATCAATTTGATATTTTCTAAATGTATTTTCAATTTCCTTTTCTTGTTTTCTAACATAATCTTCATATCTTTTTTTTACAATATTACTATCTATCAAAAGTTGCCTATTAGAATCAGGGTCTGAAACTAAAACTTGTCCAGTATCTTCTGGTAAAATTTTATCTCTAATATCTCTAACCATTATAGCAATAGCATCATACTTAACACCTAAAACACTTAAGAATTCTTCCCAATTTTTAGGCAAGTTAACAAAATCAGAAATTAATATAACTAAAGTATTAGATTTCTGAACAAAATTAAATATGAATTTCATTGCTTCGTTAAAATCAAATTTACCACCATAAATATCAGGATTTAACAACATTTTTGTTATAGAATAAAATTGAGATCTTGATCTACTAGGAAGAACTTTATGTAAAGGTTTATCACTAAAAGTAGATAGTCCAACATTATCACCTGCTTCTAAAATAGCATGCACTAAAGAAGCAACCAATTCCACAGTATATTCATTTTTTAATTTATCAGCACTACCAAAAACCATACTTTGACTTACATCAACTAAAATAAAAACATCTAAATCTCTTTCTTCAACATAAGTTTTAACTAATAAATCTTTAGCCCTATGACTTGCTTTCCAATCAATTTCATTAGCATCATCATAACTAGAAATATATGGTCGATAACTATCAAATTCCAAACCAGTTCCTCTATAAAATGTTTTATATTCTCCACCAAAACCTTGTTCTTTTAAAACTCTTTTACTTAAAGCTTCTAATCTCCTAATTTTAGGGGTTAAGTCTACTTTTAATTGTCTTTTAAAAATTTTCATGGTACTGGCATCTTATTCAAAATCTCAGAAACAATATCTTCTGGTTTTATTTTCTCTGCTTGACCTTCATAATTTAATAAAATTCTATGTCTCAAAACTTCATTAGCAACATTTTTTACATTTTGAGGTGTAACAAAATCATATCCTTTAATTAAAGCATCAGCTTTAGCCCCAATATACAAACCAATAGACGCTCTAGGAGAACCCCCCCATTCAATATATTTACCTAATTTTAATCCATATTTATTAGGATTTCTAGTAGCTTCTACTATTTTAACAATGTAATTTTCTATTTCTTTATTAATATGAATCTGTTTAGCTGCTTCTTGTAACTCTATAATTTTTTTAGGAGTAACAACAGGTTTCAATTCATAATCTTCAAATTTTCTTAAACTAATATTTGTATTAAGAATTTTTTTCTCTTGTTCGGAATTTGGGTAAGAAATTAATATTTTAAATAAAAATCTATCTTTTTGTGCTTCAGGTAATTCATAAACTCCTGCTTGTTCTAATGGATTTTTAGTTGCCATAACAAAGAAGGGTTTTAACATGGGAAATGTATTTTTACCAATAGTTGCTTGTTTCTCCTGCATAGCTTCAAGTAAAGCTGATTGTGTTTTTGGTGGAGCTCTATTAATTTCATCTGCAATAATATAATTTGCAAATATTGGTCCTTTTATTGTATAGAAACCTTTTTTCTCATCATAAGTTGTTATACCAACAATATCTGTAGGTAATAAATCAACAGTAAATTGTATTCTACTAAATTTTCCACCAGTAGCAACTGCTAAAGCTCTAACAATTAAAGTTTTAGCTATACCTGGAATACCTTCAACAAGACAATTACCATTAGCAACTAATCCTCTTAAAAAACTATCAATTACCTCTTCCTGTCCAATAACTATTTTACCAACTTCTTTTCTTATATTATCAATTACTTTAGAATACTTAGTATGCTTACCTCTTTTTTCCATATTATTATTTCCTTTTTTAGGTATAAATAATTTACTCTTTACCTTTTTTAAATTTACGTCTTTCTATATAATACCTTCCTAAATAAACCATAGTTAATAAAGCAATAAATGAAACTAAATAAAACTCCCATCTTTTATAAAAATCTGTTCTTTGTAATATCCCTCCAGGTATTTCTTCTTTAATCAATATATCTTTACATTCTTGATTTGCACTATTAACTAATTCTAAACCTTCATCATAATTACCTTGATTAAAAAGTTCTCTTGATCTTGTTATTAATTCATTTAATTCCAAACACTCCGGATTTTGTTCAAATAAATCTTTAGTAAATTTAATTTGTTGTTCCAATAATAAACCTTTATCTTCATTGGGATCTCTTATTTCAATATAAAGTTCAGCACTTTCATTTAATTTTGGATTCCTTGAAGAGCCATATATAAATGCAGTATAACCTCCTTTAGGTAAATTTCCGGAATTTAAAGTAACAGTAATTACTTTAGATTGACCTCTAGTTAAAGTTCCTATATTTATTTTTGATAATATTATTCTTAACAATTCATTATCAGTACTCCCCAAGATATCAATAGAACTTATTGAAACATCCCCTGTATTTCTAAATGTTACTTCAAAAATACTTTCATTTAAAGGATAAATAGTAACAGACGATGGCAACACAATATCCAATGAAGCAATAGAAGTACTGCTTCCACCCCCTCCTCCAGATCCTGTAGAAGTACTTCCTCCACTAGATTCTACTTCGGTAACATTCAAAGTAACATTATTACTAAAAACTTCTAATTCAGAATCATTTAATATTAAATAAATATTTTGTAATCCTGTCCAACCACCATCAGGGGTAAATGTAACAGCATTGGTATTATTATTAATACTAACGCTTATTCTTGAATCACTCTCATTAATATTTGAATAAGTTGAATTCATGTGTATCCAAGTATAATTAATTGTTTGATTATAATTAGGATCTAAATTATCTACATCCCTAAAATGACTATCTAAATCAAGACTAGTATATGCACTATCTTGATTCCATGAGATATTTTGTATTGTTAAATAAAAATCAGGAGGAGAATTTGTATGATTAACCGTAATATTCCAATAATCAAAAGTTTCATTAGTTCCATCTGAAATAAAAATAGTTAAATTATGATATCCTTCATCACTAAAATTAGCATTATATGTAAATGATTTTTGTGATCCTGGTGATCCTGTACTAGTTTGATTTAATTCTTCATCTAAATACCAACTAAAATTCAAAGTATCAAGAGTATCATTATCATTACCAGTAATTAAAAATAATTGTGAACTATTTTCAACAATATTTACATATTCAGCAGGACTTGAAGCACCTATTGTAGGAACACTATTAACATCTCTAACAGTGAAATTGATAACTTCAGAATCTTCTCCTCCTGCAGAATCATTTACAGTAATGTTAATCCAATTTTGGCCCACAAAAGTAATATTAAAAGTTTGATTTATTAAGCCATTAGAAGAATTTATTAAAAACCATGTTTCATTAGCTCTAAATGTTAAATTTCCTGTATCATCCCCCCCATCTTCCTCATCAGTTGCATTTACATCATAATGGAATAATGCTCCTTTAGAAACTTCTTTAGTTCCAATAGGGTTTAAAATAGGTGCATCGTCTATTTCTAGAATAGTGAAGTTAATAACTTCTGAACTCATAGTTCCTGTAGAATCATTTACAGTAATATTTATCGAATGATTTCCAATATAAGTTACATTAAATGTTTGATTTATTAAACCACTAGCCATATTAATATTAAACCAAGTTTCGTTAGTTGTAAAATTCAAAGTTTCTACAATATTAAATATATTATTTGATAGAATATGTAAATCTCCATCAGTTGCATTTACATCATAATGGAACAAAGCATCTTCATTTACTGTATGATTACCCACTGCAGTTAAAACAGGACTATCTGCCACATTTGAAACAGTAAAATTAATAACTATTGATGCCATAGATCAAGGTGCATCGGTTACAGTAATATTCATCCAATTTTCTCCAACAAAGGTATCGTTAGCTGTAAAATTAATTTCTCCCGAAGTTGAATTAATATCAAATAAAGAAGAGTTATCTGTATATGTTAAAGTATCTGAATCAGAATCGCTAACATTTGCACTAAAATTATAATAAAATTCTATATCCTCTGTTGCATTAAAACTAGATAAAGAATCAATCATAGGTCCTGTATTAGAGTATATTGTAAAATTAATAACTTCCGAATCCATTGCACCAACAGAATCATTTACAGTAATATTAACCCAATAAGTTCCAGCATCGCCATTATTGGGTGTAAATTTTATTAAACCCGAAGAAGATATATTAAATAAAGTAGTATTATCATCAAATGTTAAAGTATCATTATAAATATTTAATTGATCATCATCAGTTGCATTTACATCATATTCAAATAAAACACCACCATAAGCAGTCATATTAATCATATTAGTTATATTAGGAATATCATTTACATTAGTTACATTAAATGAAATAATTTCTGAATCTATTGCTCCAGAAGAATCTGTAACTGTAATATTTATTGAGTGATTACCTACTGCAGTATCGTTGGGGGTAAAATTAACAAGAGTTGAGGCATTTCCATTAACAACTAATTGAGGAGTAATATTCATCTCGAACCAACTAACATTCACTCCAAATGTTAAATTTTCAGTAATATCTAAATCTGAAGCATTAATATAACAATTAAACTCAATATCTTCTGTTGCATTTCTTAAGTTTTGACATACATCTGTTAAATTAGGTAAATCATTAGAGTTATTTATAGTTACAACTAAAATACTTGAATTTTCTAAACCAAAACTATCATTCAAAGTTATATTAAAACTGTGAACTCCTACATCAGAATTTAATGGTGTAAAATTTATTATTCCTGTATTAGAGGTTATATTAAATAAAGTTGCATTATCTTTAAATGTTAAATTTCCTGTATCCTCCCCTCCATCTTCCTCATCATTTCCAGATAAATCACAATAATATTCTGTATCTTCAACACCTGTTGTACTACATACTGCTAAAGCAAAATCCGGAATATCATTTACTTTAGTTATATTAAATGGTTTAGTTGTAATATCTGCACTATTATCAGAGTCTGTAACAGTTAACCTTGGCTCAAAATAACCTGTAGTATTATCAGTAGCCACATTTACAGTAACAATTCCTGTAGAACCATCTATAGAAAAGCCAGTAAATTCACTTCCAGCTTCATAACTATAATTTAAAACATCATTTTGATCTACATCACTAACATTTGCAGTAAAATTATAAGTACATACTGTATCTTCAGTACAGGTTTTCATAGGTAATTTCCCACCAGCATCATCAGATATAATTGGTTGACTATTAGCAACAGTAGCAGTATCATCTACCCAAACAGTATCATAACCTTCAGTGCTATTACATGTAACATTATAAGAAAAAATACCTTTATTATTGATAGTTTGATTATAAGCAAAGTTATTATCAACACCCCCAAAGTTCATAAACACCAAACTACTCCAACTTCCTGTTGCATTAAAGTTAACAGTACAATTAGCATTAGGGATGTAAGTAAAATTAGTTGCATTAGTATAATTAGCATAAAAATAAAATTGACTATTTGAATATCTTATATTTCCAAGATCTGTATCACTATATATTGTTAAATTAGAATTATTTTCTCCTCCACCACCATAAGCGGTAAAGTGTTCAACAGTGAAGGTAATTGTATCTCCATTATCAACAAAAGGAATATTGGTAATATCCCAATTAGTAGTACAACCAAATTCATCAAAATCAAAATCACTACAATACATAATATAATCTATTCTATTATATTTTTTCAAAGTAATCTCAGCTTCATCAAATTCAATATTATCTTCTAAAGCAACAACATTAGTTCTTAATAAATCATTAGATTTTTTTATTTCTAAATTTAAACTCCTAGGAAAATAAGTTAAACCCTTAAAATTAACATTTTCTTTAGAATTTATTTCAACAAAATGTTCATTCACTATATCTTCAACAACTTCATCAATAATTTTTATTTCTTCAACAGGTTTAATTTCCTCTTTAACAATATCAACAATTTCTTCTTCTTTTTCTAAATTAATAATTCCTTTTATTTCACCATCTTGTTTTATTTCTTCATTTAGTAAAGTATCATTTCCAATTTCTAAAATATCAAAACCTGTAAAAGGTATTACAATAAAATATCCAAACATTACAAACATAAGAGTAACTAAAAGTAAAGGGGTAAACAAGTGATTTTTTTGTACTACATCATTTTTTTCTTTATAATTATCTCCCAAATAAATATTTTTAACTTTGCCATCTTTAGATCTAACACTTTTATAGAAATAAGGTCCGTAAACTTTACCATCTCTTTTTATATACCTTTTATGAACCATTAAGACACCCTTTTTATTAAAAATATTGTAGTACAACGCACTTATAAACATTTCTTTACTAAAAAGATTAAATTTAAACAATAAGATTTATATATTTTATTACCACTTTAAAGTGTACATGAAAAGATTAATCTTATTGATATTCATTGCAGTAATATTTGGATGGTTATTAAACGATTTAACAAGTTATGCTGTTTCTTTTGAACCAGAAAAACCATTTATTAATTTTAATTTAAATGGAGAAAGAATCTCTCCCACTGATTGGATTAAAAAATCAGATATCAAACAATATCCAAATGAAATAATAATAAAAGTAAAAAACGCTAGAATCTCAAGTTACGCAAATACTAATTCAATGGATCCTGTATTAGATGAGAATGCTAATGGTATTGAAATAGTGCCTAAAAGTTTTAATGATATCAACATAGGAGATATAATAGCATATGAAAGTGAATATGGACTAATAGTTCATAGAGTCATAGAAAAAAACTATGATGAAAAAGGAATTTATTTTATAACTAAAGGGGATAATAATTCAAAAGCAGATCCTTATAAAATTACATTTGACAAAATCAGATATGTACTTATAGGCATTATTTATTAGGTTTCTTTATTTTTCTATAAATATCAGATATTCTATCATGATACTTCTCTTTATTCTTATTAGATAATTTATCATAAATATCCATTATTTTATTATGTAACATAACAGCTTTTTCAGTATCATTATGTTTCAAAGCATTATTAGCTAAATTAACTAATTTAACAAGTTTATTTTCTAATTGTTTTTCACCTAAAGCTAATTTAATAGAACCTCTAGATCTCTTTTTAGTTATTTGTTTTGTTAATAATATGATTATAGCTAACAACACAATTAGTAATCCAACAAACAACAACCAATTAATATCTGGTTTCTCTATTTTAGGCACCTCTAATTCTTCCGGACAAATTTGACAAGGCCCACCACAATCTATTCCTTTTTCTCCTTGATTTAATAATCCATCATTACATGTTGGACAAGGCTCACATATACCACCACAATCAATTAAGATTTCATCTTGATTTAGTATCTTATCATCACAAGTTGGGTAATCAGTAAATGTACATTCCCTAACCACATCAGGCTTATTAACATTAGTTTTACATCTTGTTGTTTGTTCGCATGTTCTTATCTGGATATTATCTCTTTCACAAGGAGACCAATCACTACAAACCCAAATTTCTCTACAACCAGCAGAACCTCCACCTCCCCCGCCACCTGGAGAAATAGGTGTTTCAGGTACATCATTAACAGTTATATTCCAAGTTATTGAATCAGTTAAAATGCCATCACTTATTTGAGCAGTTAAATTATAAACGCCTGAAGTTGAAGTTGTAAAAGTATATTCATCATCAGTAACATATATAGCAGCCCCTTTAACAAACCACATAACACTCGGTGTGGTACCATCAGGATCAGATTTAGAAATATTAAAATATATACTACCTCCTTCATCCATTTCTTGAGTTAAATCAATAGGATAATAAGAATCAATAGTTGGAGGTCTATTCTCATTAGTAATTGTCAATGATAAAATTAAAGAAGTCATTGCTCCTCCAGTATCATTTACAGTAATATTAATGTTATAAGTTCCTACATCAAGATCACTAGGCGTAATATTCCAAGTTCCATTAGTTGAAGAAATATTAAATAAATCAGTATCATCAGTAAATGTTAAATTTCCTGTATCCTCCCCCCCATCTTCCTCATCAGTTGCATTTACATCATAGCTAAAGAAAGAATCATTCACATATAATGTTAAAGCAGTTCCCATAATTAAATTAGGAGGATCATTAACCTCTAAAATTGTAATGTTCAACCATTGGATATCTAAAGTACATTGAATAGGGCTTGATTCTCCAGCAGAACAATCGTGAACAAATATTTCGGCTATATTTTCTCCAGTTTGACTTTGCTCTGGTGTAAAAGATATTTCTCCAGTTTCATCATTAATATTAAATAAACTAAAAGTATCTCCAAATGTTAAAGTTTCTCCAGCATCTATATCAGTTGCATTTACATCAACATAAAATGCTATATCTTCTATTAAACTTTGATTAGCTAAAAGATCTCTTACATAATCTTCATTCATATCTAAAATAGGTGCATCATTTACATTAACAACTGTAAAAGTTATAACTTCTGAATTTAATCTTCCATCAGTATTATTTACACTAAGATTAATATTATGAATTCCCACTAATGAATTATTTGGAGTAGATTCTATAATACCTGTAGAAGTATTTATTATAAACCAAGTTTCATTAGAACTGAAAGAGAAATCCAAACCTTCAGGATCGGTAGCATTTGCATCATAATGGAATAAAACATCTTCAGTTGCACTTTGATCACCTATTTCAGGATTAAAAATAGGTCCGGATGATAATATTGTAAATGTAATCTCCTCAAAATCTTCTAAATTTGAACAAATAGAATTATTTATCGAGATTCTAACAACATGATCTCCAATATCACTTGAATTAGGAGTAAATTGTATTAGTCCTGTATTCACAGATATGTTAAATAAAGTTGTATTATCATAAAATGTAACAATTTCACTACTGCTATGAGTTATACTATGAGAATATAATGAATTTGAAGTAGCATTTAAGTGAACTATTGAATTTAAAATAGGTATTGTAGCAACACAAACTCCTACTTCTCCAGAAGAAGCTTTTCCAGTATATCTAGTTTTTTCTTCTATAATATCATAACTAAGTAAATATAATCCAAAAATCATTATTAAAATAATTATTAAATAATAGAAATTGAAATGTGATTTTAACCTCATTTTTTTACTTTAAAAAAACTAAAACTGATATAAATATGTTTCTTATTAGAACCTTGTAAGAATTATTCTTAATTTACCCCCATAATCACCATATTCGGCATCTTCTGGAACAAAAGCGTAAATTGTAACATTGCCAACTTTTCCTTTATTCAAATAAAAATTATTATCAGAAACATAAACCCAATTTTTTAAATCTCCATAAATTTTGATTTTAACTTTAACTTTTTCCATATCAAAATTATCTACATAAATATATCTCTCTCCAACACCACCTTTAGGAATAATACCAAAATGGATAGCATCGTTATCTACATTAAAACCTAAGCTACTTCCAACAGTTAAATCAATTAAATATTCTCTATATAATATAACATTAAAAAAACTATAACTTAAATAAACTAAAAGAGAAACAATCAGCATTATAATTACAATTAAAACAATTAAATTATTTTTTTTCATTTTTCTTTCTTAAAATAAAGATATTAAAAATTGTTAATACAACTAATAACACTACAACTAATATTAAAAATGCTAAAGTGGTGTTACCTTCTAAAAAGCTTTTGCCTTTAATCTTAAATTCTTTTGTTTGTTCAATAGTTTTATCTCCATAGTGAATTATAAATTTTCCTTCATAATTACCTTTTTCTTGACCTACAGTATCCCAAAATAAAGTTAAATTCCCAATACCCCACTTGGTTAATTTAATAAAAGAACTTTTAGATTGTCCAATTTTATTCCCATCCTTATATATTTCTAAATCAGAATAAACATTTTCAATATCAACATTCCAATAACTTTTTAAACCAACGTCAAATTTTGCAGTTTCTCCAACCTTGATGGGTTTGTAACTAATATCTAAGATATCAACGATAAAATCTCCTACCTTAAAAGTATCTGATAATTCTAAAATATTTCCATCATAATAAATTTTTGCTCTCGCTTCATAAATTCCAGCACTTGCTTTTTCAGTATTCCAATATGAAAATAAATCTAATCTACCTCCAGGATTAATAGACTTGCTATCTGAAACAATTTCTGTTATTTTATTTTTATTATTATCATAAATCTCAATTAAAGTATATACATTATCTATCTTTTGATCACCCCTACTTACAACATTAACTCTAAATTCAACGGTCTCTCCTAATTCAACAGTAGGAATTTCAATAGTACCTTCTAAATATTTACCTGGATAAGGAACTCTTATAGTAATGGGCATTTTAACTCCTGCAATAGTTCCAACTATTCCTACTGAAGAAGAAATTTCTCTTACAATAATAGAAATTTCATTAGGTCCTGGTCTTAAATAATTAGGAATTTCCAATTCACATTTAATAGGAGTCCATTGGTTAGGTGGTAGAATAGCATTTGTTTTTTCTAAATTAATATGTTCGCTTAAATCTCCTTCAACAATTATCATAACTTCCAAATTATTTAATTCTTCATTTTTAACATTATTAATAATTAAAAAATCACATTCTTGTTTATTATTAGGAACAAAATTATATTCTAAAGAAGAAGGACTTATACCAATAGCATTTGTTTTATTAATAGATAAAATAGCAAGAAATAGCAAAAATACAATAATAACCTCTTTTTTCATATAAAATAAATTGAAAAAGAAGTTTAAAAAGTTTATTATGTAGATTTAGTTGCAGTGAAACTAATTATAGACACTTTACTACCAGATTCCTCATCATTAGGTACTGAAATATTAATATCAACATAAGCATTATCAAAACCATCAGTAAAATTCAAACCAGCAATAAAGTTATTTATTGCACCTATTGAATCTCTACAATCTGTTGGAGAAAAATAAGTAGTAGGCCAATCAACACTTTCATAAAAAGTACTGGTTGTATTTGAATGTCCATTAACTCTACATCTAAATGAATTAGCATCTTGACCAGGACTAGTAAATAAATCCTGAGTTGTTTCTAAACTTACATTAATATATACGCTACCATCATTTGTAATATTGATTCCACAAACATTATCTGCAGCACAATCAAAAACATCTGCATTATTACCAGAATCTTTAGCTATTCCCAAAGCAGTATCTGTAAAATTTATACTAGAAGGACTCAAAGTTATTGTTGTAGATTCGGAAATAGTAACATTTGCATGTCCTACAGCAGCACCAGTAAAAGTTTGATCTTGTAATGAAGAATAAATACTAAATATAGAAATTCCTATTGCTATTATAGCTAAAAACAAAAGAGTATTATTACTAACTTCTTTTTCCAATATCATTCACCTCATTTGGATTTTCCACATAAACACCAACTCGACCTTGATCAGGAACATAAAGTCCTACACTAGCATCACCACTAGGATTATAAATTCCGGCATTATTTGTATTTGTTAAAGATAAATAAGTACTAATAACACTTAATAATATAGCTAGTATTATTATAATTGCTAATAAATTCTTAGAAATGCCTTTAGTTTCACCTTTTTTCATTGTTAAGAAATACCTCTTCAATATTTAAATACTTTTCCATTTTTTATTCAATATTTTTCTTCTTCTTCCTGAAATATAAAAACCATCCTGCATTAATAACAACCAATACAACAACTAAAATAATCAATAATGTATTTGTATTTGTAGTTCCCACTCCAGAACTAATAACCCTACCAGTAGTTCCTAAAATATTTGTAGTTAAACTATCTAATCTAATATCTGTTTCAATTTCTTTTTCAGTTGTAATACCTTCGTAATGTAAGAATATTTTACCATTATATTTTCCTTCTTTTATACCTTCAGTATCCCAATAAGCAATTAATTCTTTTTTAGATAAAGGGTCTACATTATCAGAAGCTGTTTTAAAGTTAGCAATCTCTTTACCTTGGTCATCATTTATTATCATTTGAACATAAACATCATTAATAACTTCATTCCATTTACTGTTAACTAAAATTAAAAATTTAGCAATGCCACCTAACTGATAATTATTTACTGTTATACTTTCAACATCGATTCTTAACTGACCAACATTAAAATTCTTTTCTATAACTGCAATTTTACCATCATATGTTAATGTGACAATAGCGTGATAAGTTCCAGGATTAATGTTTTCAGCTTTCCATTCAGCAACAATTTCATCTCTCTCTTTTGATTTAATTGATTTCTCTTCTGTTTCTATAGTAACTATTTTTTCATTATTAGAACCTAAAATATCAATAGTAGCTCCCGCTCTAATTATATCTTGTTCTCCAAAGTTTGAAATAGGAATATGGAAATAAACAGGACCTTCACCTGAAACAGCTAAATCAATTTCTGCATATTTACCTGGATAAGGAACTCTTACAATTAATTCTGTAGCAACAGCAGCAGTAGCACCAACAAAAGCTCCTGGTTGATCTACTTCTTCTGGTAATTCCATAATAATTATACTTCCTTTATTTATTCCTTTTTTAGAAATATCCTTTGGCAAATTAACTCTATATGTTAATTCTTTACTATCTTCTTCTGCTTTAAAATTAATTAATGCTTGACTTACTTTTATATATTGAGCTAGATCTCCTTCAATTCTTAAAACAGCTTTCATATCTTTTTGTTCATTATTTATTACTGTAAATTTAATATCTTGTGATAAATCAGGTTCAAAATCAATTGTAGTTCTACCAGGAGTTACTCCTATAGCATCAACTTTATGAATTATTAAAATAGCAAATACTAAGAAAAATACCAACATTGCTAATTTTTTATATTTCATTCTTGTCTTACAATAAATTCTGAATCTGAAATTTCAAACTCTAAAGATTCTTGATATTCTAATTCTAAAAATTCAGAAGATTCTTCATTTCTAATTTCTAAATTCAAATTATCATTACCTTTATTAATAATTTTCAGACTTTCATCACCAGTTTCTAAATTAATTACAACTTCGGTATCAATATAGAATTTCCAAACAGGACTCTCTAAATTATCTGTTTGAACTTTCCAATAATAAGTTCCTGGTTTTAAATCTAATTCCAAACTATTGTTAGTTACTTCTTTTATTATAGGACTTGTAAATTCTTCATTGTCATCTATTAAAATTGTATAACCTTCTGCAGCACCTTCCCAATTAAACTGAACAACCCTACCTGTTATTCTATCATTATTATTTGGATTTCCTAAAAAGACAAAACTATTTGCAAAGATTAAACTAATCAAAACTACATTAATTCCTACAAGTATCCAATCTTTATTTTTCATTTTTTAGATAAAATGCCTTAGAGTATATCAACTGTAGAAAACCATAATTTTGCACCACACAAAAGGAGGTTGAGTCATCTACAATTTCATTTATACCTCTAGCATTTTTTATCACCTGTGATAGGGTGAACATCATTTTCTCTTTTGTTTTATTTTGTTTTATTCTCATGTTATTTTCACATAATATCCTGTAAAACTTAATTGGGAGCTTTTATTTCCAGCGGGCTCATCTAAAGGAACTTCTATATTAATATCAACTTCAGCTTCATCATTAGAATCACTATGATTAAACCTATCAATAAATGTCTGATTAGTATTAGGGATATTAAAGAAAGATGTACTACTTCCAGCTACATTAAATGAATTAGCTTCAGCAGCATCAACTTTAGCTTGGTAGAAACCAGAAGCTAATTGTTTTCTATCCCATAACCAATTTAATGCAGAGACATTAACTTCAATTTCAGTATTACCATCATTTCTTAAAATAAAGGGGAGAGGATTATCATCAGTAGTATCATCTGAGCCACCTACATTTTGATCTCCAAAGTCAATACTATTAGTTACAACAGTCATAACCACATAAGATCCTGATTTAATAATTCTTTTAGAACTCAAAGGTCCATAATCTTCAGTATCATAAGCTGCAATGGCCCACTGGTAAAAGTATAAATCATCCCAGAAATATAAAAGTTCATTAGGTATAGTATAATTACAAACACCACCTGCACAATTTCCAACATCCACATAATCTCTATTATCTACGCCACAACCTATTTGACATATTAAAGTAACATTATAAGTTAAATCATCTCCATCATTATCTGTTCCTTGATTCCAACTCAACATAGGAGTTCTATTAGTTGTCAAATTATCATTTAGGGGGGCAAATAAAGTTATTTGTTCTGGAGGAGAATTTTCTATAGTTAAATTATTACTAAATATAGTTGCAGAACTATTACCTTCTACATCTGAAACATTAACTGAAAAACTCCAATTATCATATTTGGTTGTATTTCCAAAATGTAAATTTGCATCTGCATACTCAGGATCATTACAAGATTGTGAAAATAAACTAAAATTCATAATACCTTCTTTATAAAATGAAATATCATAAGTTAAAGTATCTCCAACATCAGGATCATCACATAAGAAATTAGCTTTTAATATTTCTGTAGTGTAATTTGTTTGAGCTGCAGCACTTGAATTTAATATTACTCCTGTTGGATTATTAGGTACTGAAGTTTGAATAACTGTTAAATTACTTGAATTTCCCCAACCACTATAATCATTACTATCAAATAACCTAATACTACAACTCCAATTATCTGCAGCAGAAGTATTTGCATATTCCAAATAAGTACTAAATGCAGTTCCATTTGCATAACTTTCATTAAAATCAAATTCTAAATGCATTACAGAATTATTATACCATCTAACTGTAGCATTCATAAAATCAGCATCAGCATCTAATAAAGTATCGAAACAATGTAAATCTTGATTAGTGAAATTACTTCCATCAGTAGAATTAATTTCCGGTGTTGGTAAAATAGGATCTGTATTATTTACTAAAAATTGTGTTGTTAAACCTCCTGCATATAATTCATAAACTTCTGTTTGACTTAAACTTCTATTCCAAATTGCAACTTCATCCACAGAACCATCCCACATATAATCTGCAGAATTGGAGATACCACCAACCACTGCAACCCCTGCAGGATTAATATCTGATGTTTTAGTTTGACTTACTTTTTCTACACCATCAACATAAATTTTAACTGCCCCATCAACACCACCTGCATAAGTCATCACCAAATAATACCATTCATTTATCGTTGGCGTTATTCCGGTATCCCATTCTTCACCCCACCAACCAGCACCCAAATTACCAGGATCTACAACTCCAATATAAGCTGTTCTAGCTTCATCTTGAGACCCAAAAGAAACTGCACCATGATAACTATCCATTGAACCAGGCCTTACCCAAGCAGATATAGTAAATGCCTCATCACCAGATATAGGAGAACCTCCAAGTATACTAACAAAATCAATACTATTAGGAAGATCTACTGCAGATCCATATCTTCCATCATTAGTCCAATTAACACCCAAAAGTAAACTTCCATTATTACCTAAACCACTATAATCATATGCAATCCGTCCATTATTCTCATCAAAAGGTAAATATACCACCAAACCACTAGTTTGACTAATATTAGTTCTATTAGCTATCCATCCAACAGTATCATTTGCAAAGAATGAAATATTATACAAACCATCGCTAAAACTTTCATTAATTGTAAAATTAAGTTGCCAGACTCCAGGAGAAATCATTTCCATAAATCCTTCATATAATATATCTCCTCCAACAATATCAGCCCAAATTATTATCCAAACATTAGCAATCATTCCGAAAGGATCGTCAATAAAAGCAGTGATAGTTAATACATCACCAATAGATACAAAACTAGTTTCATTTACAACAAAACCACCAGTAGTTAAATTAGTATCAGTTATATTTGGTGAGCTTAAATCTATAGTAAATGTATAATTAGATGTCCAAGTAATTTGATTAAGAGTATCATTACACATAACCCCCCAAATATAATTTCCTTCACCTATATTCGCTTCAAAAAATTCATTCCAAGAATAATTATTAGGATTGGTATTAAATTCCTCTACAACAAAATTATCACTCCAATTTCCATAAACTTCACAAGTATCTAATCTTAAGTCAGAACCGTTATATTTAAAAATGACATTACTTGTACTTAAATTTTGATAATCAGTAGGGCTATCTAAAACAATATTTGGATTTGACTTATCTACATTAAAAACATACGTTCCGTTCCATTCACCAAGACTTCTTTCATAAACATCGTCTGTTCTATCATCCCAATCATCACTTCTAACTTTCCAATAATAAGTTCCATCATCTAAATCTTCTGTTGAGTTTAAGACATATTTAGCTTGCCAATTAGTTGCTCTAAATTTTTTTCCTTTTGTTATTCTAACTTCATCTATACTCCCCATAAAAGGCCCTCCGTTTCCATCACCAACAATAAAATTCCCAGAATTACTAAAATCAGTAATGGGTGTTCCACTTCCAGCAAAAGATCCTTGTGTTATCGCAGAATTATTAACATACATCTCAACTTGGGAATTGCCATTATCCTTATAATCCATAACAACAGCAATATGTTTCCAATGATTATCAGAAATTGTACTACCAAATCCCGAAAAATTTCGCCAATCCCCATCAGAATCATATATATTAAACATGATACTATTTTTATAAACTTCTAAAGAATAACCTCCCCCACTTCCCGCTTCTTTACTCAAAATAACCATATTAGAATTATTATCAGTATTAATCCAAGCTTCTATTGTTAAATCATGTTGCCCAATATCAAATTGATCTCCATAATTAATATATTCTCCATTATTTATTTTATCATCATCAAGGTTAAATACTCCTCCCCCTCCAAATTTACCTTTATCAAAACTTATATTTATTAAAACAGGATTATTTCTTTCAATATTATCATAATTATCAAAATTCTCAATAAATATTATTTCACCACTATCATTATATTGTTTACTAACATAATTTAAATGTGATTTAAACACAAGAGGGCTAGAAAAATCACTATTATCATCTAAAAGAAACTGATATTCTGTTTTTTCAGAATCATATCCATCATCTTGACTCCAATTAAAGTTAATACCTGAATTATAAGTGAGTAAACTATTATTCTCAGGGCCTGTTAAACCAAATATACCATAAGGTCTTGTATTTAAAACCAAATTAATATAATTCTCTTGTTTTAAAGTAACATCCATTAATTTAGGAATACTGCTAGAATTATCTGTTTCAAAAGTAAAATTATATTGGAAAAATCTATTTGCCTTGGGTAAATTAACTTCTGAAGAATTTTCTATTCTACTCAAATGATGTTCATAAATTTCTAAAGGAGTTAAGGGTCTATCATAAATTGCAACAGAATCTATAGTTCCATTAAATAAACCATCTCTAGAACCTTTATTATTCCATGCACCAACATAAATATTATTTTGTGTTAATCCAAGAACTCCTATTAATGGATCTATCATAATACCATCTTCCAAACCATCAACATAAATTCTAAATTCATCTAAATGAGTATCCCTAACAAAAGCTATATGGTGCCAATTATTATCAGTTAAAACAGTTGAACCAATAAGTCCTGGTTTATATCCTGTTTCTCCACCATCCTCATCAGTAACCCTTACCCTAAGCACATTATCATCCGAGGCATAACCAGTACAACCAATGCAAATACTAACTTGGGGGTCATTAGTTCCACCTTCTCTTATCCCCCCCATTATATACTGATTATCTACTGATGTTTTAATCCAAGCTTCATAAGTAAAATTAGCTCCAACAGGATACTCAGGAAAATAACTAACATTCACAAAATCTTTAACACCATCAAATTTCAAAGCAGATCCATGCTTTCCTTTGTAAGTATAACTTGCTCCAATTATAGTTCCATTTGAACCATTACCAGAATTATCATAAGTTGTATTTGCATAATTTTCACTAAAATCTAAACCAACAACACAATCAACATCATCATTACATTTATCCCTACTATAATCTTCCCCACTCCAATCACTCCAATCAATATATTCTACATCATTAATTGTAAAACTTTCAGCTGTTCTTGTTTGAACATAAAGTCTATTAATTCCTAAATTATAAGTATCATTTATTTCATTTATTGTTAAAGTTTTATTCCAAAAAGAAAATTCATCTATTTCCCCATTTACACATTCATCACCACCAAATCTACATCCCATAATTAAATCTCCAGATAAAGTTCTGCTCATTCCACTATTATGAACTAAAACACCATCAGCAAAAACAAACATTTCTGAACCAGTATAAACAAAAGCTAAATAAATCCAATCTCCTAAAGGAGCATCATAAGTAGTATCTGTCCAAGCACCATCATAAAAATACAAACTTTTATTATCAGCAGGTCCATAAGTAGCTGCTATTGCGATTTCAAAATCATCCCCTGGAAAACTAATAATTCTAGGTAATGAAATACTATTTTGAAATGCTGCATTCTTAAACCAAAACGAAATAGTAAATTCGGAAGGATTCATAGTAGCTGAATCAGCAATTGAAATATATCCACTATTACCTGTGAAATTGCAACCAAAACTACTATATTTACCTAAACTTTTACAATCAAGATTTGCTGATATAACTCCTTTGTTATTTAAACCACTAAAATCTTCCAAAACATCATTAGAGCTATTTACATATTCGTCCAAATGAAGAAGTGCAACCAAACCAGTTAAATTTTCTCCACCACATTTACCTAAATGTTCATTATAACAATATTCTTCATTAAAATTAATAGTTGTTAAATTGGGATTTAATCCAAGATCATATATCCTACTTACAAACTCTGCACTATAAGTCCCATCTTTTAAAGTTAAATTACTAAATTCATCATTTCCATTACCTTCATAAGTCATGCCATCACTCAAACTTCCATTCCTAAAATCATCTACACTAGTATCAACCAACCATCTAGAAGTAGAATTAACACTAGTTCCATTTATATCATAACCGACATTAGGTTGTATTTCACAATGTATTAAATTTCCTTTACTTAAATTACCAGCACCTAATGTTTTTCTCTCCTCGCCACTTATTAAAACACCATTTTTATACCAACTATAATTAAATGAAACATCTGCAACATCACCAGCACTAAAAACAACACTTGAATTCTCACAAGTAAGAGTATTATTTTGATAAATAAAAGTAGGATTTACACCAGAAGAATAATCAGAAATAATGTAAGAATAACTTATCTGAGGCCCACCACCAATAATCAATCCACTTGAATTTACAAAAGCAGAACATAAATCCCCATCATCACAAAATTGAACTTCTGCCTTCCATGTTTCCCCAGAAGAAGTATTTCCAGATTCCAAAACTTCTTGAATTAATGTATTATTATCTTGTAATGTGGTTATTTGAAAAGTAAACTGCGAAACATCATTTTTATACCAAGTTATATTATATCTTTGCTGATCTCCATCATCATCATTTAATCTAAATTCAGTTATTAAATTTCTATTTGTTAAATTATCATTATTAGTTGCATTTAATTTTATAACGGGATTATTAGGATCTACATTACCAGCAACAATAGTAATATTAATAGTATCAGTCATATTACTCATATATGTATAATTAGTAGAATTTGCATAAGCAAAAAAAGTCCAATTTGTTTGAAGATTTCCAGTTGCATTAACTCTCCAATCTATAACACAACTATCTCCATCTTTCATATCAATACAAGAAGTACTATTTGGATTTTCATCAAAAGTATAAAAAGGTGTATCTCCTACTGTAGTCGATATTACTGTTTTAGTATCTCCAGTGGATAAAGTTAAATTTATACCATCATTCTCTCCATGACTACCTTCTTCACAAAAATCACCATCAGACTCGGACCTACCATTACCTAAGCCAGCAACTGCACAAGTTGTAGTTGAATAATATGAAAATGAAACTCTTATATGGTATGGATAATTAGGGTCTGCTAATTCACTTATTGTAGTATTAACTCCAAAACTAGCAGATTCACTTCCCCAATAACCAGCTCCGAAAGTTAAATTACATCTATTATCTGCAAAATCAAGAGTAGAATAAGGTCCACCAACATCACAATCAGAATAAGAATCAGTTCCATCATAACAACCAAATTCATCTAATTTAACACCTCCTTGCCATCCAGTTACATAATATGCACCATAATAATTACTATCTAATTCTGCAATAATATTTATAGCTCCTCCAGGGGTGAAACTTCCATTAACCCAAATATCATTTGTAAAGAAATGACCATCAGTACCATCAGTTCCACAATCTGCAACAGTGCTATCCTCACAAGAATCTGTATCTGGACTTCCAGGTTCATTACAAAGATTACAATCAGCACCACATTGAGCAGTATCTTCTCCAGCAGGATCTAAAGTTACGTTAACATCACCACAACCATTATCACCAATACAACTAACATTAACAGAAAAATTCGTTAACTCATATTGTTTTACATTAGAATTTACAGTAGGCGTTATCCAACTAACATTTAATAATGCAGTTGAAGGAGGTGTTATATTAACATAATCAAAATAAATACTATCATCAGTATCATTAAAATACATATAATAAAGTTTATCCACTAAAATACTACTACCTTTTCTACTTCCTCCAGTAGTAGGCATAGAATTATTATTCCATTCACCAGTATGTTCAACAGTAGCATTATCTTTTAAAATAATATCTTTAGTCCATACGCCATCAGTACTATTCCACCAAGACATAATTACATCCTTATTATATGCCGAATTTCTTTGAGATACATGGTATATATCTCCTCTATCAGTTATTTTTGTAGTTGGATAATTAACAGCAGTATCACTAAAATCATCAATAGTCCATGTTGTTTCAGCTAATTCAGCAGTAGAATTGGCACTTGAGCCAGCTCTATAACTTACAACAATTTTATCATTTTTATCTATATAAATCGAAGGATCAGCATCCCAACCAGAATCCTCAATAGAAATTCTACCATTAGTACCATCCCATTCATCACTTGAAACCCACAAATCAATATCTCCCTTTTCCCCCATACCAACAATATAAACTCTACCATTACTATCTGTTTCAATATCACAGACATCAGTATCATCAGAAGAATCACTATTAACCCATGTAAAATTTGTAACATTATCTGTTACTTCAGATAGCCATTGTCCTAATTCTGCAGAATAATTAAAATAAGCTAACCAATCATTACTTCCATCATCATCCCATTCTAGAGTTGCCCAAGCTGCATGAATATTATCATTATCATCCATAACAGCAGAACCAATTCTAAATCTATCCCTAGAACCATTTACGTCTACAGCTACAACATAACCGCTCCAACTATCTCCTCCATCAGGAGAATCCATATGATAAATATCACCAACAGAAGCGCCACTATCTTCTGCCCAAACAATATGTAATCCATCTGTAGAATTAATTAATAAATTTATGTTATATGCTGCTCCCGTAGTCAATTCTGTAAGATCCCATGTCTCTCCATCATCTGAAGATCTTCTATATTGAATATCTCTACTAATATCACCATAAACTGCATGAAGTACACCATCACTATCTTTCACTATTTTCTCATTATTTGGCATATAATTAGGAGTCCAAAAACTTGCAGTACCAAATAAAACTTCAGTTCCAGAACCTGTAAAAAGTTTAAATTGTTTTTCTTTAGCCACATTAAATTCGATTCTAAATGTTTTAGGTAAATCATTTACATTTTTATCAGAAGTCAATAAATAACCTTCATCTTTAAATTCTAAATTTTTTTTATAATGTTCAAATTTATTTGGTAAAGATATCTTTTCTAATAAAATAAGTTCGTCATTTATTACATCTTCTTTATATTTTAAACCATCAATTTCATCTCCCACTAAAAACATATCAAAATTAGGAGAATTTTTCTCTGCATTTTCCCTCTCTTTAACAGTTATTTCTAAAACATTTAAATTGATAACTTCAACTTCTGTATAAATATAAGGATCTTCTTGTAAAACTTCAAACTCCCAGAAAAGTCCTCTATTATCAATTTCTTCTTCATCATAAAATAAAGTTGCATTTTCTATTGTTAAATTAGTTAAATTTTCATAAGTTGCATTTGTTAAATTACCCAAAATACTTTCATTTAAACTTAAATTAGTATAATAAAATTCTGTAATATTTTCTTTAGTAATATTGAGTTTAACAAATTCTGTAATATTTTTTTTAGTTTCATTTATTTTTTCCTTTACATCTTCAGTTATATTTTCTTTTACATCTAATTCATCTCCTTTAACTTCAATATCTTTACTTTCAATAGCAACCAAAGTCTCATTATCAACTAAAGAAACAATAAAATTGTATTTACCAAGATCTAAACTTAAATCAAAATTAGAAATATTCACCAATAAATTTTCAACATAATAAGAGTCATTCTCTTGTTTTAAACCATAACTATCAATAGAATTACTATATTCCATTCCATTAACAGATAAATAAACTATTGCACCACTACTAACATAATCATTAACGTCTAATTGAATCACATCTTCACTATAAACTACTAAACCAGTAATATCGTTAAAGAAATAAAAAAACAAACCTCCAAAAATAATAGTTAAAACAAAAAAACTAAATTTAACGTAGTTCTGATCTAAGAAATTTCCAGATTTAGGAACTTCCTTACCTTGATCTAACAATAAACTCTTTATTTTCTCTTTGGCTAATTTCTTATCGCTACCTAGGCAAATATTCTTTACTTTATTACCCTCTCTAAAATTATAATAATAATAAGTATAAAATCTTCCCCCTCTTTTTATTATTTTTTTATACAATTTATTACAAACCTCTTAATTTAAGATAAGAATCTCTAAGAATAAATGCTAAGCTATTAATTACTTTAAAAAAGATGACTCATCTACCTCCTTTTTAATAAAATATGTGGTGCAAAAACTAAATATTAAGAACACAATCTCCTATATAAATATTACTAAATACTTTGAATTTGATTATAAACTTCTTTTATTTTATTAAACAATTCTATTTTCTTTTGATCACTTACTTTATCTATAATTTCAGCATATACTTTGTATAATTCATTATATTCCTTAATAATCATCTTCTTATTATCCAATTCAATATCTTCTTTTATTTTATCAATAAGAACATCAAATCTTTGAAGTTGATCAAGATATTTAGGTTTCTTAACATTATGTTTCTTAACTTTCTTCACACTTCCTTTAGTTTTCTTCTTATGAATCTTAGAAATCTTCTTTTTCTTAGATTTTGTTGTTTTATTTGCTAATTCCCTACCAACATATATGCTTTTTACTTTACTACCAACTCTTTTACTCTTATAGAAATAATAATATGTTTTCCCGTTCTTGACAATTTTACGTTTAAAGACTATAATAACCACCTCAAGTAGTGTAAGAAATGTAGTGTAACTAATATATAAACTTTACTTTTCGTCTAAAACCTTAATTCTACTCTTTAATCCTTTAATTATCCTTATTTGTTTTCCAGTTAACTTAGAAATAAACTTAATTAATTCAATATTAGCCTTATTATATTCTGGTTTAGCTTTAATACTAACAACATATTGATTATTCTTAAGAATTATTTCATTTTTACTGCAATTTGGTTTTACTTTAACTTCTAAAGGAAAATTTATTTCCATCTTTCTAAAGCTTCTTCTTCTAAGAAATGTAATTTACCTGGAATTATAAGGGCCTGAGGGAATTCCTTCCAATCTTCTTTCTCTAACATCTCAAAATCACCATACTTAATTTTTTCATTATTCATATTTAACTGAGAAATTCCAATAATCTTACCATTCTCTAAACCTTTACTTCTAAAGTATTCAATTCCATGTTTTACATCTAAAAACTTATTATTTTTAGGGTCTAAATCTAATAAAACTAAAGTATGCATTCCATTTTCATAATTTATTTTAAAATTTTCATAAGCAACATCACTTTCAGTAAAAGAAATACTTACTGTTTTACCAAAATTATACAAACTTAAGCCAATTTTTCCAATTGCTGTTAAAATACTTGAAGAATTTAATATTTCTACATCAACATTTTGCTTTTTAGCTTCCAAAAACAAACTAATATGTGTAGTAGCAGAGAAAACATCTCCATAAATCAACAAAGCAACATTATTATCTTTAGCTTTATTTATCAATTCATCACTTTCAACAAACTCTCTATCAGCTTCGGTAATTTCCTTATTAAATATCTTATTCAATACTGTTGTACTACAACCAACAGAAGTATACTTCTCTAAAAAAATCTCACTACATTCTTTAACAGCTCCAAGAGCTCCCAAAGTAATATCTTTTTCACTCAATCCTATTCCAATCATATATAACATATATTTTACCTAAATAATCATAGTTTTAAATCTTTTCATAATAAAATGTAATTAAATTGCTTATAAATTTTATTAAAAATTAATTTATTCTACATTAACAATAAAGCTTATATCATCGTTATCTGCATATGAAGCACCTGAACATGTTGAGGTTATATTCAAGGTAATCCAATATTGTTCCATACATCTTATATAATGTGTTCCTGCTACAACGTCTACTGTAAGATCTAAACTAGCATTCCAAAATCTAGTATAATCGCAATTAGTAAGACCACCACCACCTAAGTTCGCAGAACCAAAATCTATATTTCTCCAACCACTCCCATTATTATATGCTATTGCATATTTAGTAAGACCATCAGTATAAGCACAAATTTGACAATCAATATGAATATTATCTCCTCCATTAACTATGGAATCATTAAGATAAATATTATTTACAAACATGAATTGAGATCCATCAGAGACATCATTACAAGTACCATTAATAGTATTTGTTGCATCTGTATCATCTTCATTTCTACCAACACAAAAAACACTTGTTGAACTTGCAGAACCATCAATATTACATTGTATTGGAGAACTTTCTATTGAACCACCACCTTCTTCAACTCTAGCAGTACCACTTCCTTTTACTGTGTGAATAACAGTACTTGATTTAGTGTAACTAATTTCAAATTCTACATTTCCTGCTGAAGAAACAGGACAGATTATAATATTTTGTTGACCTGATACAAAA
>JAIOTD010000058.1 GCA_021107205.1 archaeon
ATTTGGATTTTTATTAGAAGCAATGAGATATGGAAATCCACCTTTAGGAGGTATTGCTTTAGGATTTGATAGATTAGTTTCAGTTATGTGTAATGAGTTAAGCATTAGAGATGTTATTGCTTTCCCTAAAAATAAAGATGCAAGAGATTTAATGTTAGATGCACCTTCAAAAGTTGATAAAAAACAATTAGATGAATTGGGTTTGAATTTAAAATGATAGAACCTAATAAAGCTTTGATGGTTGCGTTATTTTTTCTGTTTTTTGGATTTATAGCTTATAATTCCCAGGAAAATATTACTGGTTATGAGATTGTTGAAGAAGAAAAAATAGATGAAGGTTTTAGATTTACTGCTTGGGCAGCTGAAACTGGAAAAAACGTTTCTGATTTTTCTAAAAGAAATTTATATGAGTTAATGTTTCTATTTTCTGTAATATTAGTTTATTTGATATATAAAAGTGTTTTATTCTTTAAACATCATGGTAGAGTAAGTTTTAAATAAACTGATTTTATTTTAATAATATGGAATTTATTAGTATATCGGAAGCTATTAAGAAAGGAAAAGGTAGTGTAAAACTAAGAGGTTGGGTTTATAGAGAAAGAGGTAGTAATAAATTAAAATTTATTGTTTTAAGAGATTCTAGTGATATTATTCAAGCTGTAATAGATAAGGATAAAGTTGGTAAAAAAGAATGGGATGATGCTGTTAAATTATTAATAGAAAGTTCTGTTGAAATTGAAGGTGATTTAGCTAAAGATATAAGAGCCCCTACAGGATATGAAGTTAAAGTAAAAAAATTAAAAGTGGTTCATTTTGCTGAAAAATATCCCATTACTAAGGATCAAAGTACTGAATTTTTATTAGATAAAAGACATTTGTGGCTTAGAAGCAGAAAATTAAGTTCTGTAATGAAAATAAGAAGCACTGTTATGGAATCTTTTAGAGATTACTTTCAGAAAAAAAACTTTTTTGAGTTAAGTCCACCCATATTTACACCAAACGCTTGTGAAGGAGGAGCAACTTTGTTTGAAGTTAAGTATTTTAGAGATAAAGTTTATTTAACTCAGAGTTGGCAATTGTATGCAGAAGCTGCTATTTTTGCTTTAGAAAAAATTTATACAATAAGCCCTTGCTTTAGAGCAGAAAAAAGTAAGACTACTAGACATTTATCTGAGTTTTGGATGGCTGAAATGGAAGCTGCTTGGTATGGCTTGGATGATTTAATGAAAGATGCAGAAGGTGTAATTGCTTATATTGTTGAACAAGTTTTAAAGAAAAATAAAAAAGAGTTAGATCTTCTTGGAAGAGATATTTCTAAGTTGAAAAAAATAAAAACACCTTTTGTTAGAGTAACTTATAAAGAAGCTTTAGATATTTTAAGAAAAAAAGGAGTAAAAATTAAATTTGGAAAAGATTTGAGAACTATTGAAGAAGATAAATTGGTTGAGAGTTATGATAGACCTTTAATTGTTACAAATTATCCAAAAGAAATCATGGCTTTTTACAATCCTAAAGACCCTAAAGATAAAAAAACAGCAAGGTGTTTTGATGTTTTAGCTCCTGAGAGTTATGGAGAACTTGTTGGGGGAAGTGAAAGAGATATTAATTTTGATGAATTAAAAAAAGCTTTAGAGAAAGAAGGAGAAAATCCTAAAAATTATTCTTGGTATTTTGATACTAGAAAATATGGAAGCGTTCCCCATGGTGGTTTTGGTTTGGGAGTTGAAAGATTAGTTTCTTGGATTTGTGGTTTATCAAGTATTAAGGATGCTATTGCATTTCCTAGAACTATGCTAAGGAAAACACCATAATTTTATATAATACTTATTGTTTACTTTTTTTGATTTATAATGAACTTAAAAGAAGAAGCTTTGAAATTACATGAAGAAAATAAAGGTAAACTTGAAGTTAAGAGTAAAGTTAAGGTTAATACTAAGGAAGATTTAAGTTTAGCTTATACTCCTGGAGTTGCTGAACCTTGTTTAAAAATTAAAGAGAATAAAAATTTAGTTTATAAATATACAAATAAATGGAATTCTGTAGCTATTGTAACTGATGGAAGTGCTGTTCTTGGATTAGGAAATATAGGCGGTTTGGCAGGTTTTCCTGTAATGGAAGGTAAGGCTGTGTTGTTTAAGGAATTCGCAAATGTAGATGCTTATCCAATTATATTAGATACTCAAGATGTTGATGAAATTGTGATGATAGTTAAAAATATTTCTCCTGGTTTTGGAGGAATTAATCTTGAAGATATTTCTGCTCCTAGATGTTTTGAAATTGAAAAAAGATTAAAAAAGGAACTTGATATCCCCGTATTTCATGATGATCAGCATGGTACTGCAATTGTTGTCCTAAGTGGTTTGATAAATGCTGCTAGATTTTTAAAACAAGATATTAAAGACTTTAGAGTTGTTATTAATGGATCTGGAGCAGCAGGTATTGCAATTTCTAAAATATTGTTAAGTGTTGGTGTTAAAGATATTATTATTTGTGATAGTAAAGGTATTATTCACAATGAAAGAGGAGATTTGAATTCATTTAAAGAAGAAATAGCTAAACTTACAAATCCAAGGGATTTACAAGGAAGTTTAAAAGATGCAATTACAGATTGTGAAGTTTTTATTGGTGTGAGTGCAGCAAATGTTTTGACTAAAGACATGATTAAAACTATGTCTAAGAATCCTGTAATTTTTGCATTGGCTAATCCCATACCTGAGATTGATCCTGAAGATGCTTATGAAGCTGGTGCTTGTATTGTTGCAACCGGTAGAAGTGACTTTCCTAATCAGGTTAATAATGTTTTAGGGTTTCCAGGAATTTTTAGAGGCGCTTTAGATGTGAGGGCAATGGATATTAATGAAGAAATGAAATTGGCAGCTGCTAATGCTTTAGCTGGATTAATAAATGAAGATGATTTGGTTAATAAAAAAATTATTGTTGATCCTTTTGATCCTAGAGTAGTTGAATCTGTTGGAAATGCTGTTAAGGATGCAGCAATTAAATCTCAAGTTTTAAGGATATAGTATTTGATAATCATTGATATATTATGGAAATATTTAAATAAGAAAAAGTAAAAGATTCTTTAACGGTATGAGAGAAGGTTTAACTTTTAATGATGTATTGTTGGTACCTAAGAAGAGTGTTGTTAATTCTAGGTCTGATGTTAATACTGAAACTCAATTGAGTAAAAATATTTCTTTGAAAATTCCATTAATTAGTGCTAGTATGGATACTGTTACCGAATCTAATATGGCAATAGCAATGGCAGAATGTGGTGGTTTGGGAATAATTCATAGATTTTTAAGTATTGAAGACCAAGTTAATGAAGTTAAAAAGGTAAAAGAAAAAAACTTGATGGTTGGAGCTGCTATTGGAATTAGAAATGATTACTTAAAAAGAATTGGAGAATTAATCAATGCTAAAGTTGATGTTTTAAGTTTGGATGTTGCTCATGCACATTCATACGATGTGATCAATGTTATTAAAGAAATTAAATTTAAATTCCCTAACAAAGATTTAATTGTTGGTAATGTAGCTACAAAAGAAGGTGCTAGAGATTTAATTAGTTCTGGTGCTGATGCTATTAAAGTTGGCGTTGGTCCTGGATCAACATGTACAACAAGAGTTATTACAGGAGCTGGAGTTCCTCAGTTAAGTGCTATTTTAGATTGTTTTAGGATTTGTAATGAGAAAAACATTCCTTTGATTGCTGATGGGGGTATTCAAACTTCTGGAGATTTTACTAAAGCATTAGTTGCAGGTGCTTCTTGTGTTATGTGTGGAAATTTATTTGCAGGTACTGATGAAAGTCCTGGAGAAATAATTGAGAAAGATGGTAAAAAATATAAGTCCTTTAGAGGCATGGCTTCCAGAAGTGCCGCTATTTCTAATTTTAAAAAGAATTCAGATTCTATGGGTGTTGAGAAATTAATTATGCCTGAAGGTGTTGAGGCTATAATTGAGTATAAAGGAAAAATTATAGATGTTGTGGAAAAATTAGTTGCTGGTTTAAGATCAGGAATAAGTTATTGTGGAGCAAAAAATATTAAAGGAATGCAAGGAAATTACGAATTTATTAAGATAACAGAAGCAAGTTATAAAGAAAGTGTTCCCCACCATATTGAATTTTATTAGTTTTTATCCCAGAATGAAAAGAAGTCATGTATTTCTTCTTCAGGAATTTCTCCTTGATTTAATCCCTCTACAAATATCAGCATTAATTGGGATTATTGGTTCAGGAGCAAGGATACATGTAAGATTTCCTGTAATAGATCGATTTGAGATATCAAAATCTATTTTAACTAAAGGTCTTTTACCCCACCTAATTTTTGTTAAATTAAGTTTTCCCTGCAAATAATCATCGAGTTTTAGTTCTTTTCTATACCTTTGATTTAATTCAATTATTTTCATTCTTCCTTGCATTGTTAAATCTCTATAATCTTCAATATTCATATCAAATTTTTCTGTTTTTAAGATATGTTCCATTAAACAAAATCCTGCCTGAGAAATAAATATATGTGCCCCTCTTGGTGTAAAATATTCTGTAGAAAGAATTGTTACAGGAGGTTCTGTTGGAGCAAAATCAAAAACAGCGCTTTTTTGATTATAATTTTCTGTTAATAATCCCATATATCCTGGGAGATATAATTTTTTTAAAAATTGAAATATTGATTCCATTTTTATTAATTTTCTAAATATTTTTTTAATCCCTTTTCATCTATTTCCATATATTTATTTCCAACGACAAAATAAATTTTATTATCTTTGGGTTTAATACCCATAGAATCAAATTCACTTACAAAACCCTCAAATCCCAATTTTTTAGCTAAATTTTCTTTATCTTTTAAAGATAATCCAGACTCACCATCTTCATATTGACATTTCCTCAAAATTTCTTCTTCTAATCTACTGATTTTTCCTTTAAATATTTGTTTTTTTATACGATTATGACTTTCTACTAAATTGAATTCTCCAGTTGCGGCAACCCAAGTTCCATATACAATTATTAATGCTGGAGGAATAGAATATCCCACCATTTTTAAGATATATTTCCTTGGATGATGAAATATATCATTAGTTAATTCTTTATTTTTTCTAATCAAATATTCTTGTATTTTTTTAATCATCTTTAATCACTAAGGAATAACTAACAAAGCATTGATTAATTTTATAGCGATATATATCGTTTATTCAAAGAAATAAGGTATTAACTTTTCTTCAGCTTTTCTTAAATGTACTTGGTATGTAGAGAAACTTAATCCTGATAATTTAGCTAATTTTTGTAAATCAATTTTTCTAGGAGAATAATAATATCCTTTTTTTATTGCTAGTTCTATTGCTCTTTTTTGTTTTTCAGTTAGATCTGGATGTAGTTTTATAATAGAAATAGATTTCACTTTTTTTTGTTGAATAAATAATAATTCTCCTTCTCGATATTTTTTAAGTGAATGATAAGCTTTAATTAATGGTTCTTTTTTAAAACATCCAATAGTTATAATTTCATACCCCTTATCTGTAATTAATGCAGGCGCAATATGAATTATATTCTTATTATAAACACATTTTGCAAATAAAGGTTCTTTAATTGTTCCTACAAAGAAATCCCCATTTAATTCAAAGTTAATAACTCTTTTTTCCTTTTTGAATTTCTTTAAAAAAGTTTTTTTATCTTCATCTTTTCCAAGAATAACTCCTGTTATATGTGTAATAATATGATTTTTTTGATAGTAATATGAGAGAGGAAATCCTAGTATGTTTAAATTATATTTAGAAATCTTACTTCCTATTAATGTTTCTTTTGCACTGAATTTTATCTTAGCAACCCACATAGTAATACGATATATATCGTTGTTTAAATAATTTTCTAGATTATTTCCATCGGACAAATATACTCAAAACATTTAAAACAAATCAAGTATTCTTATTTTATATGAATTTATTTAAAATTAACTTAGGAAAATTTGGCTCAGAACTAGCAGAAATTGTAGGTATTCATGCTGGCGATGGTTATTTACGTTATAAAGGAAAAAGAAAAGAAATAGACATTAGTGGGGGATATGAAGAGAAAGAATATTATGATAAGCATGTTATTCCTTTATTTAATGAAACATTTGGATTATCAATTTCAGGAAAATTCTTTCCATCTAGAAGCACTTATGGTTTTGTAATAAGGGATATAAATGTTCTTAATTTATTTAAGGAATTTGGTTTTCCTTCTGGTAAAAAATCATATATTGTAAAATGCCCAAAATTTATTCTTAAAAGCAAAAATAATGAATTATTAAGATCTTTTATTAGGGGTTGCTTTGATACCGACGGTTCATTAACATTTGATAAAAAGATTTGTAATAAAGATAATTTTAAAAAAACTAGAAATTTTTATCCTCGTTTAATTTTTTCTTCTACATCTAAAGATTTATCTTACAATTTCTTTAAAATAATTAATATACTTGGTTTTAAAGCCAAAATATATATTAAAAAATCAAGGAAAAAAACGGAAAATTTAAAATACATAGTTCAATTAAATGGTGTTAATAATTTAATAAAATGGTTAAGTGAAATAGAAATTAAAAATACAAGTAAATTTTCAAGGTATCTTGTTTGGAAAGAATTTGGTTTTTGCCCCCCTAATACTACTTATAAACAAAGATTAAATATTTTAAATGGAAATTTAGACCCAAATCAATTATATGAGGGCCTGTGATGTAATCTGGATAACATACATGGCTTCGGATTTTTTAGATGAAACCGTGATATCAGGGTTCAAATCCCTGCAGGCCCAAAATTTTAAATACACCTAAAATTCTATTTTTATTGATGATTAATAATAGATATTACGTTAAATCCTTAGAGGAAGATTTCCATACAAAAACACTAAAAAATAAAAGAAAAGTTAATTTTCAAAGCATTCACGATATTCTTAAAACAAAGAAAATAAAACCTAATACAAAGAGTTTTGGATGTGAAAGAAGATTAAGCACCACTATAATCCATAAAAATTATTTAAAATCATATAGATCTCAAGGAATAATTTTTCAAACAAGTGAAAAACCAGATTGTATTTTACCTTTTGATCTTGTTTTATTGAGTAAAGCTGATAAAATTATAGTTCATTATTAGAGAATAAAAGACAATTTACATGAATATTATAATCATGATCTTATAGATGGTTTTAAGAAATTTATTTTTAAAGATTTTGATAAAATGATTGAAAAGTTTTCTTCTCCTGAAAAAATTTGGAATGAAGTAAATCGTTTTAGGGTAAAATCAGGTTACGCAAAGCTTCCTAAACAAAAACATAGATTAATTGAATATAATGAAACAATGTTCAATAAACCAATAAAGATTAAACCTGTAGCTATATTTGGATATAGAAAAGAAGCAAGAATATTAGCTAAGAAATATAAACTTCCTCATTTTATTTCTACAAAACATTTTTATCAAAAAAATATTAAAAAGTTTTAAATATTCCCAAAAAGAGATTTATATTATGAAAAAAGAAAAATTACAAGGTATTACAGTTAAGAAAAAGGATAATTTTTCTGAGTGGTATACCCAAGTAATAAGTAAATCTGAACTAGCTGATTATTCTATTGTTTCTGGTTGTTATGTTTTAAGGCCAAGTTCTTATTTTATATGGGAAAGAGTAAGAGACTTTTTTGATAAAAAAATAAAGAAATCAGGAGTAAAAAATGCTTATTTTCCATTACTTATACCTGAACAATTATTCAATAAAGAAAAGCAACATGTCGAAGGTTTTAATCCTGAAGTAGCTTGGGTAACCAAAACGGGAGATACTGACTTAAAAGAAAAATTAGCTATAAGACCTACCTCTGAGACTATAATGTACTATTCTTATAAGAAATGGATAAGATCACATAATGATTTACCTTTAAGATTAAATCAATGGTGTAATGTTGTGAGATGGGAATTTAAACATCCCATTCCCTTTTTAAGATCAAGAGAATTTTTGTGGCAGGAAGGACATACTGCTTTTGCAAATAATAAAGATGCTGAAAAAGAAGTTAAAGAAATCCTAAGTTATTATAAACAAGTTTTTGAGGATTTATATGCAATTCCAGTTATTGAAGGTAAAAAAAGTGAAGGGGAGAAATTTGCAGGCGCAGATTATACTTTAAGTGTTGAAACCTTTTTACCTTCTGGAAAAGCAATCCAAGGAGCCACATCACATTTTTTAGGACAAAATTTCTCAAAAGCTTTTGATATTAATTTTACTGATAAAAGTGGAGATAAAGATCATGTTTGGCAGAATTCTTGGGGTTTATCTACAAGAACAATAGGTATTATGGTTATGATGCACGCAGATGATTACGGTTTAGTATTACCTCCAAAAGTTGCTGAGAATAAAGTTGTTATTGTACCTATTTATTCTAAAGAAAATAAAGATAAAATAATGAAAAAAGCAATAGAACTTAAAACCAAATTGAACAAGTTTGATGTTTTGTTAGATGATAGAGAAAATTATAGTCCTGGATGGAAATTTCATGAGTGGGAATTAAAAGGAATTCCCGTTAGAATTGAGATTGGACCTAAAGATTTAGCTAAAAAACAAGTTGTTTTATTTAGAAGAGATAATCATAAAAAAGAAAATGTTGGTTTTGTAAATTTACAGAAAAAAGTTGAAGTTGTTTTAGAAGATATTCAGAATAATTTATTTAAGAAAGCTCAAGATTTTATTAAAAAAAACACTGTTGAAGTTAAAACATTAAAAGATTTTGAAAAAGCAACTAAAGAAAATAAGTTAATTAAAACTTATTGGTGTGGTTGTGATGAAGATAAAATAAAAGATGAATATGGTGTTAAAATATTGACTATTCCTTTTGATCAACCAAAAAAGAAAAATAAATGTATATTTACTGGAAAAGAAGGAAATTTAGTTTATATGGCTAAGTCTTACTAAATTTTTTTATTAATACTAATAATAAGAATATAATAACTAATCCTAAAATAGAAAACCATAACCAATCTAACTTTGCATACCAAGGGATATTTGTTACTCGGACATTTAATTTTTGATTTGTTTCATATTTTTTATCATTTAAATCTTCATAAACTACTTTTAAATTGGCAGGATCATTGTGATAAAAGAAGTTTCCTTTAAAAGGGATCGTTAATTGTTCTTGATTTTCTAAGAATGGAATATTAAATAAATCTTTATTATTAATTTCAACTAAAATATTTTTTATTGTAGAATTGGTCCTTAATAATAAACTTATTTCTCCTTCTTCAGAATAACTTATTATATCTGGGAAATTTAAATTTAAAATTTCAATATTTGGATCTTTAAGTAATTTAGCATTTAAATATTCATATTTAGTTACTTCATCATTTTCTACTTTAACTTTTATTTCTTTATCTTCATTTTCTACTTTAGTATTAAGATTTATTTCTTTAGTTTCTGCAATTCTTATATCTATATTTTTACAATAACCATTTAAACAAATATTTAGATTATCAAGATTTGTATTTCCATTATTGAATAAACTACATGAAACATCTACTGTTTCATATTCATAATATTGGGATTTGCTTGATGCACATTCTACATTTAAGTCTGAAGAATATTCTTTTTCTTCAGATTCTGTTAATTCAGATATTTTATTTTGAGCATCTTCTAATGTATAAATTTCATTTCCTTCACTATAAATTAATTCATCAAAATCAAGACTCCCAAAATTATCTTTAACTTCTATAATTGATGTATAAATATACCCTTGTTGTGCTTTATTAGGTATTGGAATTATGAAGAAAGTATTTTTTGTTTCTTGAGGTTTAATTAAAACTTCTTGAGTATTTGTTTCTAAATGTTGAGGGGCTTTTGTTATTATTAAAGTTGTAGGGACATAAAAATTATTGTTATTTGTAATTTCTACTTTTATTGGAACATAACTTCCAGATCCTACATTATTATTTAATAATTCTATATTTATATCTAAGTATTTTGGAATGGGAGATCCTATATTTGTTGTAATAGTCTCTAATTTTATTGAATCTGTTGTTACATCTACATTTCTTGATTTCCAACCATATTTGATAGAAACATCTTTAGCACCTATACTATCTTTCATTTTAATATGGGAAGCATCTACATAACCCATTTGACCATAAGTTACATCAAAAGGTATCCAGCCATATTCTGGGAAGTAAACTTCTGCCCAAGCATGATTTCCATAGTCATCAATTACATTTGTATATGCTATACCTGAAGAGAATCTTGCTGGAACATTCAAAGATCTTAACATAGAAATGAATAATACTGTTAATTCGTCACAAACACCTATTTCGTTTTCTAAAACCCATACGGCGTCTTGAGAAACTTCTGCTGTTAGGGTTTCTAGGCTGTAGTTTATGTTTCCTTTTACCCAATTTCCAATTTTATGAGTTACTACAAATAAATCATCCTCCCCTTGAGCTAATTCATTTGCTTTTTCAATTATTAAAGGATTATTTGGTTTTATTGTTTCAGTCTCTGAGAGATATTTCTCAAAGTTAGGATTTGATTGGAAAGGAAAATTTACTTTAGACCTAACTTTTGGAAATTTAAAATAAGAATTAATATTTGTTTCTACCTTGAAATTTAATTCTTCTTCATTAGGATGTGTCCACTTGAATAATATGTTATTATTGCTTATTTCTTCTGGATTTGGATTAACATCCTGGTTTGTTATGCTTTGTAAAATTTCTTCTTTTGGAAAAAATGTTAAATTTGCAAATATATATTCGATAGAATATCCTTGATTATAATCTAAATTTAATCCCGAAGATATTTTAGTATTGACACTAATATCATTAACATTATCTAGAGTTAAACTTTCTGCATATGTAATGGGAATAATTAGTACTAATAATATTATAGCAATTATTTTTTTCATTTCAACATTTTTTTTAATCTAGATATAAACGTAGGAAAATCTTTTTTATTTATACTTCCTCCACAAGCTAAATCATGACCTCCTGAATATCCATCTAAATCTTTCATTGCATTATTTAATAAATCTGGCAGTTTTATTTTGCTTGATCTAACACTTAATCTTATAACATCATCATTATATCTTCCAACAATAATTATTTTTTTAGGATTAAGATATAATAATTCATTTGATAAATCTGAAGTAAAACTATATTGTTTGTTGAAATAAGTGTAGACTAAAGGGTTACCTTTTATTTTTTTAGAGTCTTTTATTAATTCATCATATGTTTTTTCAACTCTTTCATATTTTTTATATAAGTATTTTCCTTTTGGAGTTGTTTTTTCTAGAATTTCAATAGGATTTTCTATTTTTTCTATAACTGAAATAGCTTTTCTTACTTCTGAGATTTTCCCTTTTAAAACAAAAGAAAATATTCTAATTAATTTACCTAATTCACTATTAAATAAAACATCTTCAGGATTTTTGAATTTTTCAGGTAATAATTCATGATAATTTTCTTTAAATTCAGATACCGAAGCTAGTGACCAATCAGAAACGATACCTACTAATGCTATCCAAGAGTGTTTTTTTGTGAGTTTATAACACCAATAACTAGTAGGCCTATTATCTTCTGGATCTTTAAACCTCGGATTAAAATAATGAACTCCTTTTATGTTGCGTATTGGATGATGATCAATCCATATTAATGGAACATTTATTTTATCTACAAAATCTTGATGAATTATTGGTTTATCTAGAACAATAATTAAATCTGGTTTTATTTCATTTACTTTTCTTAAATATACTTCATCTAAAGCAGGCGAACTCTTTACAATAATCCCTTTACCTTTTTTGAAATATTCTTTAATTAATAAATACGAACATAATCCGTCAGGATCGTCGTCAAAAAAGATTAAAGGATTTTTTGATTCATAAA
The DNA here is from genome assembly GCA_021107205.1 of archaeon. Classification (GTDB taxonomy): domain Archaea; phylum Nanobdellota; class Nanobdellia; order SCGC-AAA011-G17; family GW2011-AR20; genus JAIOTD01. The sequence goes on from JAIOTD010000058.1 coordinate 11,869, forward strand.
TTCTTTTCCTGATTTTCTCTAAAGATATCATCGACAAGTTGTTCTACTAATTCTTCATTCCATCCTTTTGATTTACATTCCCTTATTACATCTAATTTACTGTAACCTTTTTTTAATGTTTCCCTTATATATTTTTTAATCCAATATTCAGGATTTTTATTTGATTCTTTAAATTCGTGTCTTGCTTGAAATAATAATCTAGGATCTACTTTGCTTTTTCTTTTTTTATCAATTATATTAAGTAATATTAATACAACTATTATAATACCAAGAACAATAAATACTGATTTCCAATGTACTTGATCTAAGGATAAATTAAATTCTTTTTTACATTCTACATCTTCAGGACAATTTTCACATGTTTCTCCTTCTTCAACAACGCCATTCCCACATATACTATTTCCTAATGTGTCTCCAGATGATGCATAAACATTGAATATCCAACTTGCAGAATCTTCTCCATTTGCATTAGAAATATATACAGTTATATTATATTCTTTTTCTTGTGCTGGAGTAAAATCATAATAATTATTTACAGATACTTGTTGATTATCTAAATACCATTCTACTGAAACAGGTAATCCTCCAGGAATAGAATATGATACATCGAATCTGTGTGCTTCTCCTATATAAATATTGTTTATAGATGTAGGATTGAATACTTCAATTTCAGGAATTTGGTTTGTAGAATATCCCACACTTAATGAAAAATTATTACTTGAAATATTATAAGTTCCATCTGAAGCCATAAATACAATATATTCAGAACCAAACCAATTATTTTCAGGAGTTATTATTGCTCTATCATTGTCTATACTAATTGTAAAATGGGATAAATCTGTGTATGAATATGTTAGATCTCCATCATTATAATCTTCAAAATAATCAGATAAGTCTAGATTGTAATTTGTACCTTCAGATATTTGTATATTGTTTATATCTTCTATTAATTCAGGTTCATCATTTGTATTATTAACTGTTAAATTAAGGTAATTACTATATGTACTTCCTGAATAAAACCTTATTTGTTCAGAACCAAACCAATTTTCTTCTGTATAGAAACTAACCATTTCATTAGAAATTTGAACATCAATATTATTATTTCCTTCTACACTATAACTTGATGCCCCTGTAAAATATTCTGATAAATTAATTTCATCTGTTAAATTTGTATCTTCTTGCCATATAATGTCGCTAATTGTTCCAATAAATGTTACATCGTTTAATTGAATGGTAAATGTGTAATGTGATGATTCAAATATTGTATTATTACTATTGGTAGCACTACAATACCATTCGTAATCTCCATTTGAAAAAGCAGGTTCTAAATAACTTAACGAACTTCCTAATTCGGTAACAGCTTCTATTAAAGATCCTGTGATCTCATTATATAGGGTTATATTTTCTATATTAGGTAATGAAGATTCACATTGGAATGTTACATCATTTGATGTTGTGTTGGTCATACCATCATAAGGATATGTTAAATCAATATCAGCAGCATTTACTAAGTAAAATGAAAATACTAGGAAGAATAATATTAATATTGTTCTTTTCATTAAATCACCTCTTAATTTTTTGATTTATTATTATGTCCTCTTGAGTTTGTATTACAAATACTTTAATTTTGGATGATTTTGAGGATATTAAAGTTTTGTTTTTATTGTTTAATGAGGAATCTAAATTAATTCCTGGAAAATTTTCTAAGATTAATTTTCTTATTTTAGATTCATGTTCACCTATACCTGCAGAGAAGATTATTGCATCTAAAGGATTTAATAAAATTTGATATGATCCTATATACTTTCTTATTTGATACGTGAACATTTTAATTGCTAATTTAGCTTTTTTATTTTTACTTTTTAATAATTTCGGGATATATCTGCTTATTTGAGAGACTCCTAAAAATCCAGATTTTTTATTTAGTATTTCACCTAAATTTTTATCTTTTAAATATAGAATAATTCCAGGATCTATTGTTCCAGATCTAGTTCCCATCATAGGTCCTTCTAAAGGTGTGAATCCCATAGAAGTATCTATTGGTTTTCCCTTTTTTATTGCAGATATAGAACAACCATTACCCAAATGACAAATAATAATATTTGGTTTTTTGTTTTTTAGTAATTTAGAAGTCTGTTGTAATAAATATTCATGAGATAATCCGTGAAATCCATATCTTTGTATTTTGTATTTTTTTGTTATTGCTTCAGGTAACGAATAATTTTTAACATAATCTGGTAAATCTTTAAAGAATTCCGTATCAAATACCGCAAACTGTTTTTGTTTGAATTTTTTTTGACATATTTTTATGACTTTTAATTCATAAGGATTGTGTAAAGGAGCAAATTTAGAAGCTTCTTCTATTTCTTTTATTATTTGTTTGTTAATTAATGATGGTTTTCTTAAATCCAGTCCATGAACAACCCTATGACCTATAATATTTATTTTATGATCTTTAATTTTCTTAATAATTAAATTAATTGCTTGTTCATGATTTTTTATTTTAGAAATTTCTATTTTTTTTATTTCATCTTTTAAAATTCTTTGATTATTATTAAATATGGAATACTTTATTGAGGAACTTCCTACATTCAATATTAAAGATTTCATTTTTGTACTGAAGTAAATGCAGCTAAATGATAAATTTGCTTAGCATTACAACCTCTGCTTAAATCATTTATTGGAAATTTTGTGTTTTGTAATATTGGCCCTATTAATTCAGCATCTCCAAATTTTTTTACAAGTTTAATTCCTATATTTGAAGAATTTAAATCTGGAAAAATTAGAATATTTGCATCCCCTTTTATTATTTTAGAATTTTTTATTTTGGCAACTTTTGGATCTAATGCAGAATCTAATTGAAGTTCACCATCTGCTTTTATTCCTGGGTTTTTCTTTTTGAAAATTTTAACTGCTTTTTTTATTTCATCTAATTTTTCATGAGAAGCAGAACCCTTTGTGGAATAACTTAAGAATGCTATTTTTGGTGTTATATTTATTGATTTTAAGGTCAAAGCTGACTGAGATGCTATCTCTGCTAATTTTTTGGAATCTGGAAAAGGAATAACTGAAGGATCTGCAAATAATAATGTTTTATTTTTAGTTAAAATTAATTCAGAACTAGTAATTAACCCTTTTTTGTTTTTAATAGCAAATAATATTACTTCTTTTGTTGGTGAATTAATTCCTGTAATAATTGCGTCTGCTTGTTTGTTTATTATTAATTCTTTAGCCTCTTTGAATTTCTGTTGTAAATTACCTTTTTTTAATAGAATTGGAATGGCTACTTTATTTTTATTAATTAATTTGATAG
>JAIOTD010000023.1 GCA_021107205.1 archaeon
AGAGATAACTTATAATTTTAAGAATGAAATTAAATTTGAATTAATAGGAAATGAAATTAAGATTTGTAGTTTAGATAATCTAGATGATTGTTATTATTATGAGTTTGTTAAAAGTGATGTTTATGATGTGAAAGAAGTTAGTTTTACTGCTCAAAGAATTAAATTAGAAAAAATAGGATATGGGATTAAAATAAGTAAATTAGAGAATGGCTAGGGGTGTTTTTAATTTAACAAAAGAAACTGTTTTTTGGGTAGTTAGAATTATTATAGTTTCTATTTTTATAATTTTTATAATTTTGATGGTTTCTTCCTATGTTGATGTTCAAGCGAATGTAGAAGAAACTGAAAACCAAGTTTTAGTTAATAGCTTGGTTAATTGTTTAATTGAAAATGATTATCTTGAAATAAATTCTTTTGATGAAAATCAAGTTAAAGGTTGTTTAAATTTAAACGAAGATAAAATAGGGTTGAGATTGAGGTTATATTATAATAATGAAACTGAATTAATTGTGAATGAAAAAGTTTTGAGAAGAGAACCCTTATGTTCATTTGAGAAGAATTTTGCTTGTTTGAGTAAAGGATTTTATGTTTTAGTTAAGGATGAAGAGATTTATCCTGCTGGTTTAAGAATTGATGTGGTGAATATTAGATGATGAATAAAAAAGGACAAGAAGAGGGAATGTTTTTCTTAATATCCATTATATTTTTAAGCATTTTATTAATTACAAGTGCAATTTACTTCAATGTTCAGACAAAAAGTTTGATCAAACAATCTTTTACACAAGCTCAAAGTGTTACTAATGATTTAGATTTAATTAATTACTTGAATACAGAAGTTGAATATAATGGTGATAAAATATTAATTGCTGATTTAATTTTAACTAGAAATAAAGTAGAAGAAAACACTAAAGAAATTTTTGAAAATTATTGTTATCTTTTTAATAAATGTTATGGTGAATTTACAATAATTTATAGTGATGGGGAAGTTGTTTTGATTAATTTTGGAAGTGGTTATTTAGGGGAATTTGATAATATTGCTAAGGGTGAATTTATTCTGAAGGATTTTGATAACGGTGATATTAAAATAGGATTTAGAAGAGGTGTTAAATGAATAAGAAAGGAATATTCTTACCTATATTTTCACTTGTAATGTTTATTATTTTAGTTACAATATTTGTTTTTGTTTCTTCTAGTCAAGGTGTAAATGAAAATAAAGCATTTGGAAGTAATCAATATGATTTAATTTCTTTGAAGAATGATGCTAATGAAGATTTATTTAATTTAAATCAAGTTGTTAAATATTCTTTGCATAAAACTGTTAAAGAGTTTTCAGAGAATTCTGGTGTTGGAGAAAATTGTGATGGAAAATGGGAATTTAATAGTGTTGATTGTGATCCTGAAAATTTAGAGAAGAATTTATTGGAACTAGTTGGTAATAATCTGAAAAATTATGATATTGAGACTTATGAATTAAGTGATGATAATGTTCTTGGTAGTGTAAAAGACTTTGTTTATGAATTAGATAAAGATGAAATTTATGTTAAATATGAAATGGATGTTAATTTCAATCAAGAAATTCCTTTAGATATTGTTAAAATATTAAATTTAAGAGGGAAAATCAAGGAATGTTTGGAAAATAAAGAGGATTTAAAGAATTGTGTTAACGAGGATTTTACAGAAGATAGCTTGGGAATATTACATTATACTATAGAAAACAATAAAAGTATCATGATGTTTACTGATAAACTGGATTATGAAAATATTGCTTTCGAATTTAATATTGATCCAAAAAACTCCGGGGTGAATATATTTTAAATGTTACAAATAAGCTATGATGAAATATTGAAGAAAATTGTCGATTCTACTGGGAAAGATAGAGGCGAAATAGAAGAAAAAATCAATGCTAAACTTAAAGAGTTACAAGATTTGATAAGTAAAGAAGGAGCTGCCCATATCATTGCTAATGAATATAAAGTAAAAGTTTTTGATAATATTCCTAAAGCGTTTAAAATTAAAAATTTGGTTGTTGGAATGAGTTCTGTTGAATTTAATTGTAAGGTTATTCAGGTTAATGAAATAAGAGAATTTACTAAAGGAGATAGATCTGGAAAAGTGGCTAGTTTTGTTGCTGGTGATGAAACTGGAGCTGTAAGAATTGTATTGTGGGATACTGCTCATATTAAGGAAATTGAAGATAAGAATTTGAAAGAAGAGACTGTAATTAAGATAAGTAATGCTTATGTTAAAGATAATAATGGGTTTAAAGAAGTTCATTTAGGAAATAGAGCTAAATTAGAATTAAATGTTGCTGAATCTGTAGGGGAAGTTAAAGTTGATTTTGGTAAAAGAGATTATACTAAAAAGAAAATTACTGAGTTAAAAGAAGGCGAGAATAATATTGAGTTAATGGGAACTATTGTACAATTATTCGAGCCAAGATTTTATGATAGTTGTGAAGAATGTGGAAGAAAAGTTAGTGAAGAGAGTGGAGAATGGAAATGTTTGGTTCATGGAAATGTAGCTAAAAAAATTACTCCTATTGTTAATATTTACTTAGATGATGGTTCTGAAAATATTAGAGTTGTATTCTTTAGAGATAATGCAGAGAAGTTAATTAATAATGTTGTTGAGTTGAAGAATGATATTAGTAAGTTTGATGCTATAAGAGAAGAAGTTATGGGAAAACAGTTTAAAATTTATGGAAAAGTTGTTAAAAATGATATGTTTGATAGATTAGAATTTATGGCCAATGATTTAGAAGAGTTAAATCCTGAAGAGGTTGCTGATGAATTGGTGAAGGAAATTGATGTTTAGAAGTCATTTTATGTTTTCTATTTTATTAGGGTTGTTAACTTTTAGATTTTTTGATTTAAATCCTTATATTTATGTTTTAGTTATTGTTTTTGGAGGAATTTTAATTGATTTTGATTCTAAGAAAAGTTGGATTGGTAGGAAATTAGGTGTTATTAGTCAGGTTATTAATTTTATTTTTGGTCATAGAAGATTTTTTCATAGTGTTTTGTTTGTTTTAGTTTTGTGTTTTGTGTTTATTTTATTTAGTGAATATTGGATTGCTTTTTTAATTGGAAGTTTAGGACATTTAGTTTTGGATTGTTTAACTAAAGAAGGTATAAGGCCTTTTTTCCCTTTGAAATATAGAATTAAAGGATTTTTTAAAACAAATAGTTTCTTTGAAGTAATATTTTTTATTTTAGTTAGTATTGTGGATATTATTTTGTTAGTTAATCTTATATATTCATAATCAATTTAATAATTAAATGAATAAAGAGATTTTACATTTACATAAAAGAAAAAGAATTCACCAAAAATTAGAAAAATATCCTCATAAGAATAAATGGGTTAGATTTCTTGATAGGTTTTTATTGTTTCTTGCCATAGTAGGTCCTTTAATAAATGCCCCCCAAGTTTTTCGAATATTTGATCTGAAAAATGCAGGAGGACTTTCAATAGTGACATGGTCTTTATATGCTATATTTGATATTCCTTGGGTTATTTATGGTATTGTTCACAAAGAAAAACCAATAGTTATTGGATATACTCTTTGGTTTTTTACAAATATTTTGATTATTGTAGGAATTTTGATGTATGGTTAATTTAGTTGTTTTTAGAACAATTGAAAAAACTTTAATATCTTTTCTTATTTTGTTTTAATATGGTATTTAACTTTTTTAAGAAGCTTTTTGGAAATAATGATAATGAATCAGAGATAAAAGAGAAAATATATTTTGATGACCTCGGAAATTGGGTCGAGAATAAAACAAAAGAAATTGAAAATAAAGAAAAAGAGATATTTGTTTTAATTAAAGATAAAACTTCCCTATTTATTCAAGAAATTAATGAGAAAATTAAAATCTTGGAGACTGTTGATATTGAATCAAAAAAAATTGAAGATAGAGTTAAATTAATTGTAGAAGAAAACTTGAATTATTATATTAATCATCTAAAAAAGTTTATTGAAAACTTAGAATATCTTGATGAAAAAAATCTTGGAGAATTTAAAGATAAAATAGATGATGTTTTTTTGGATTTTCATAAAAAATCAGATAAGAATTATCAAAAAGCTACTTTTTTAATTGGAAAAGAAATCGGTGCTATTCAGGATAGTATGACTAATTTTTCTGGATATTTAATTAAATTATTTAAAGATAATAAAGATATTATTAATATTTCTAAAGTGATATCTTCTACTAGATTAAATTTGAAACAAATTTCTGATATTGATGAAAATATTAACGGAATAAATAAAAAAATGAAAGTTTTAGATAAAAATGTAAATAATATTAAAGAAATGGATAAAAAAGTTCTAGGAGAAATTGAAGAAATAAAGAAAAGTAAAAATTATATTGAAAATTTAAAGAAAAAAGAAGAGATTAGATTAAGTGAAAGAGAATTAGAGAATAAAATCTATAAATTAAGAGAGATAATTGATTTTAAAGTTCTAGGTAATATTTTTCATGTTGATGAGGGTAAAATTAATATAATAAAATCCTATAAAGAAAATTTCTTAGAATCATTTCAAAAAGATGGTGGAGCTAGTATCTTAGGTTTGTTAAATGAAGCTAAATTAAATAATGAAGAAGTATATTCTAAAATAAAACAGATTAATGATAAAAAAGAAGAGATAATTGGAACTAAAAAAACAATAGAAAAAGACGAAACTAAAGAATTATTATCAAAAATAGTTAAAGTTAGATTAGATATTGAGAATTTAAATAATGAAAAAGCTAGAGAGTTAAAAATGAGTGAAAAGTTTAAGGTAAGTAGAGAAAATATGATAAATTTTATCAAAAATGAATTGATTGAAATAAATGTAATTATTTAATTTTTTATCTTTGGGATTATATGACCAACAATTTCTTAATCTAATTATTTCTTTAGTTTTTATACTCCTAAATTTCTATATCTTATAAAATATATTTTATAGTTATACTCCACAAGACAATTCTACAAATAACATTTATAAATATTTACAATATACTATAAAGTAAGTCTATGAAATAGTTCGAAAAGAAGACTTTTTGATTTGTTTCTAGATCATATTAAAATGAGATTTTGGACAGAATATGAGATTAGAACTTTAAAAAGAGAATATTCCTCTAAAGGATATAATAAATTCTCAATTGAATTTAATAGATCTCCCAATGCAATAAGAATTAAAGCTAGTCGATTAAATTTGAATAACTTAAAACTTAGACAAAATATAAAATTAACAAAAAAAGAAGATCAAATGATTCTTGGAGGTTTAATGGGAGATTTATATTGTAGGATACAAAGAACATGTAAAAACGCTAATATTGAAGGTGCTCATTGTAAAAAACAGGAAAAATATTTACTTTGGAAAGTTAAATCTTTGAATAGTTTATCATTTAATTTAAGGAGGTTAAAAGAAGGATATTTATTTTTTGAAAGTAGAGTTTATCCTTGTTTAAATTATTATTATAATTTGTTTTATAAAAATGGAAAAAAGGAAATAAGTAAAAATATTTTGAATAAAATTGATGAATTTGGATTATCAATTTGGTATATGGATGATGGATGTTACAATAGAAGAGGTAAAAGTTGCAACATTCATACAAATGGATTTAGTTATGAAGAAAATTTAATAATAAAAAAATGGTTTGAGACAAGATGGAAAATTTACCCTAAAATAACAGGAATCAAAAAAGTTGATTATCCTGGAAAAGTTTGGTATTTTTTAAGATTTAACGTTAATGATACTAAAAAAATAATCGAAATTGTTAAAGATTATATTCATCCTTCTATGAGGTACAAAATAGGAGAACCTCAAATGAAAAAAATGGGAGAACCAAGGAGGAAAAAATAAAATGGGAGAAAAATCAGGTAATATACCAAATAGACCAATAAAGAAATGGAGATCTGGAAATATTTCTGGAGCTTTGTGGTTTAATGAGAGACAAATTAACGATGGTACTAAAGTTGGATTTAAAACTATAAGTATCAGAAGAAGTTGGAAAGACAAAGAAAAAGATATCTGGAGAGATGAGACTATTAATATGAGAAGACAAGATTTACCTAAGATTATAACTATTTTAAATCAAATGATGGAAGAATTATACTTAGTTGATGAGGATGAGGAGTGATTATAATGGCTGAAAAAAAAGAAGAGTTCAAAGTAACTGATTTACCTGGAGTTGGAGCTGCAACAGCTGAAAAATTGACAGATGCTGGTTTTGATAATTTAATGAGTATAGCTGTATCAAGTCCTGCAGAAATGATTGAAATTGCTGGTGTAACAGAAGCAACTGCAAGAAAGATAATCAACACAGCTAGAAATAAATTAGATATGGGTTTTGAATCTGGAGAAGATTTACTTAAAAGAAGACAACAAATAATTAAAATTTCTACCGGATGTAAAGCTTTTGATGAAATGTTGGCCGGTGGTTTTGAAACAGGTTCTATATCTGAATGTTTTGGGGAATATGGTTCTAGTAAAACTCAAATAGCACATGTTTTAGCAGTAACTACACAATTACCTAAAGAAAAAGGTGGTGCTAATGGAACTACTGTTTTTGTAGATGGAGAAAATACATTTAGACCTGAAAGAATACAAGAAATTTCAGAAGGTTTTGGATTAGATTATAAAAAAGTTTTAAATAATATTAAAGTAGCAAGAGCTTTTAATTCAGATCATCAAATGTTAATTTCAGAAAAAATTGAAGATTTAATTAAAGACGGATTTCCTGTAAAATTAGTTATTGTGGATAGTTTAACTTCACATTTTAGAGCTGATTTTGCAGGTAGAGGCCAGTTAGCTGATAGACAACAGAAATTGAATAAACATATGCATACTTTAATGAGGCTAGCAAATCAATATAACTTATGTGTTTATGTAACTAATCAAGTAATGTCAAAACCTGATCAGTTTTTTGGAGATCCAACAGCAGCTATTGGTGGAAATATTGTAGCACATAACTCTCAAACTAGAATTTACTTAAGAAAAGGAAAGAAAGGAAGCAGAGTTGCAAAGTTAGTTGATAGTCCTCATTTAGCAGATTCAGAATGTGCTTTTATGGTAATGCCAGAAGGAATAAAAGATTTATAGTTTCTTTTTTTTATTTATTATTACTGAAGCTATTAAAGCACCAAATAAATTAAAAATTAAATCTAAAGCATTATTTATATAATCTCCAACACCTTGATGTTGAAGTATGATAACTGCAAAGAATTCTATAATTTCATATATAGCCCCAACACCTAATGATATTAAAATTAATAATAAAGATAAATTAAAAGAGTTCTTCTTTATTTCTTTAGATAGATTGTCTTTAATTATTTCATAAGCACTTAAAGTTACTACAAAACTTCCAAATATATGGATAATTTGATCATACCTGAAAATTAATATCATGTAATCGTATAATCTTATTTCATTTAGGTAAACAGAACCTCCAAGCATGTGCAGTATGAATAGAATAATTAATAATGTAATTATATAAACTGGAATTTTGAATCTTTTTTGATGATAATAAGCAATTAAAGTTATTAAAATATATACAATACCATAATACAGAAATTCAGAGTTTTTAGCAAAGTAACTATAAATTGTAAAAGCTATGATAATAAAAATCATAAATACAAATAATGTTTTGTTTTTATTTTCCATCCTCTTTTATGTCCTTGCCGGGATTTGAACCCAGATCCTAACCTCCGCAAGGTCAGATGCTATCCAGATTACACCACAAGGACTTAAACAAACCTTTTTATTTTTTGGATATAATGTTTATTCAATCCACCAAGACGATATATAAACACTTCTTTTATACCAAATAACTCACAAGTTTCAAGTAATTCTTCTAATTCATTCGGTGTTAAAAATTTCTTAGATTTTTCAACTCCAGAAGATATTAATCCTAAACCGATTAAAAAATTATTCTTGCCATATTTTTTTATTCCCGTTAATATTTCTTCTTTAATAAAATCTCTTGTTAAAATTGGATTTAAAGAAGGATAAATCATCTTAATCATTTTATTATTGTATTTTTTAGGATTAAAACTTAAACCTAATATTTCTAAATGTATTTTTTCCGGAAAATATTCAGAAGTATAAATTTTATTCCCATATTCTTTGAAGAAATTTTTTATTGTAGATTTATTAAGAGGTTGTTGATGGAAATTCTTCAAAATTAAAATTTTATTTCTTGGAAGTTCAGCATCCCACATTATTGTTTCTTTTGATTTCTTAGCTTCTTCAATAATTCTTTTAATTGCTTTTCTTGAAGAAAAAGGTGATAACCAGTAACCTTCCTCATTTGTTAAAATAGGCCACCATATTATTTCTTTAATATTTTTATTCTTAATTTTTTTCTTAATTCTTTTAAATTCTTTAATATTTTGTGCTGCAATAACTAATTTAGAAGGAAATTTAACTAATTTTATTTTAGATAAAGATTTTTCATCTGGAAATTCTTCATAAAAATTTATTATCACCTTATCACCGGATATTCTTTTTTTGATTGTAAAATATTTTCTCTTATCCAATATAATAATACTTTGGTTATTCCTAATTTTTTAAATCTTCTAGCGGAAGTTGTTACATATGTATTTGCTATTTTATATTTTCCGTATTTTTTTGCTTTTATTATAAATTCACTTATTTCTTTTTTTGATTTTTGTTCATTAAAACCTTTTGTTTTTGTAAAAATATCTTTTTTACAGAAAGTTATTCCGAATGCATTATGAAATAATTTTAATGTTGAATTTTTAAAAAAGGCCAAAATGGAATAAATAAACTTTTTATCATCATATTTTCCTTTACAAGTGCCTATTAATGATTTAGATAAAGATTTTTCAATTTCTTTTAAATTATTTTTGTTAATTATTGTATCTGCATCAAGAAAAATTAGATTTCCGTATTTTGCTTTTTTTGCTCCATAATTTCTAGCAACACTAACATTACCTTTTATTATTTCATATACTTTAGAATATTTTTTAGCAATTTTAAAGGTATTATCATTACAATTATTACATACAACTATAATCTCATTATTTTTAGGAATAGATTTTAATGTTTTTTCTATATACTTTCCTTCATTACAAGCAGGAATTATTATAGAGAATTCCATATATTCTTCTTTATACAAAACCTTCATAAATATTCACTTAAAAATGTATCTTATGGAAACAGTAAGATGCAATTCATGCAAGAAAGAAATTAGTGGAGATAAAGGCACTCAATTTTTATGCCCTAAATGTGGAAA
>JAIOTD010000022.1 GCA_021107205.1 archaeon
AATCACTTCCAAAACATAAGTTAATTTATCTATGTCTAAAAAAGTTATCCCATGAAAACCACTTAAAATAATTATAAATCCTAAAGTCATTGCACTGTAAGCAGCAAGATAAATTCTTTTCGGATGTAAAGTTGCAACAACAAGAATAACTAATGTTAAAATAATGAAAGCAATTTGTTGTATTTCACCTACCATTAAAATGGAATTACCTTCTTCGCCGACAATGGTTTTTCTAATACCATCTCCTTCTAATACAGCTAAGAATAATACACTTAATAATATAACTAAAAAACCGACGTTGGTTTTAACTTTCATCGTTGATAAATCACCTCTAAAAATTTAAATGTTTTCTAATATATATTAGTTTTGTTTTCTTTCCTAAGTATATTTTTAACTTTCATAATAAATTTATATGATTCCTAACACAACCAAAACACAAAATGGACAATGATAATAATTCTTTTGAAGATAAAGTTAAAATAGCTTTTAATAAAGTAAAAGATGATATTTCTCAGTTAAAATATGAAATAGAGTCCATTAAATCTTCTTTAAATGAAATAAAGAATGAAATAAAGAAAGAAACCAATAGTTCCACTGGAAATAAGGGGGTCTTACAACAACCTAACAACACCCTTACAACAGTAGACAAACACCATACAGTCATTAAAGAAGCAGTAAAAGATCTCAGTAAATATTTTGAGGGTGTTTTTAAGTCATTAACAGACAAAGAATTCACTATTTTCTTCATTATTTATCAACTAGAAGAAGAAAACGAAAGAGGAGTTTCTTACGCAGATATAGCATCAAAACTAAAAGTCTCACAAAGCTTTATTCGAGGCTGCGTAGCTGAATTAACATTAAAAGGAGCCCCCCTAGAAAAAATATCTATAAATAACCAAAAAGTCTCACTTTTCATTAAAAAAGAATTCAAATCTATGAATTTAGCAGAAAAATTGATCAAATTTAGACAATTAGACAACAGACAAACAACATTATTAGAGATTTAAACACTCACTTTCTCGATTTTAACTTAAATTTAAGTTTATTTTCTATGTAAAATACTTTTCTTCTTGTATCCACACTCACTTTCTCCTTTATTTCAAAACCACTTCTCTTTACGTCATTAATATGTCTTCTCACTGTTACTATACTTAATCCTAATTCTTCAGCTATATCATTGTACTCTAAAGGGATATTTGTTCTATTTAATAACAATAATATCCTCTTTTGAGCAGGAGTAATCTTATCTTTTAACGATTGAATGTTCATGAACGATTGATTTGAACGATTGAACGATTGAACGCGTTCATGAACGATTGAACGCTCGTCCTTAGAATGATGTTCTCCAACATGATTTTCAAATATTTTTTTTATATCTTGCATTTCTTTTAACAACTTTTGATAATTTTCTTCATGATCCTCATGCTTACTATGAAAATGATCAATCCACGACTTGACATTACCCATATCTTTCTTCATATTAGAAAAAGAATTCTGCATATTTTTATGGATCTTGTCTATTTTATCATCCTCTTTTTTCTTAAAGAACCAAAAAACCATACTTATATTATAAAATTAGATATTTATTAAACTTTCTGATAAAATAGTTTTTTATATCTTTCTTTTTAATCACTATTATGACAAGAAGAACAATAACAAGAATTTTAATTGAACATGGTGAAGGAGAAAATGTTACATTCACAGCATTAGAACATCCTAAAATAAGTAAAAATAGAAGAAGTTTAGCTAAAGAATCATCAAATTTAAATTTAATAGGGAACATAAGTTCTAAATGATATCCTCTTTTTTCCCAATATTCTCCTAGTGAACCTAGAAGACTTAATAATCAAGTATTAAAATTAAATCCAAGAATAATAATTACAGAAGATGGAAGAATTTTTTATGATCTTTCATCCTCAGAAGATTCTAATGTAGTTGTTGCAAGCCAATTTGTAAGAGCAAATTTTACTGAATATGGACTTTTTGTAAACAGATTTGATAGTCTTTACAGACAATATTCTCAAAATTAATAATAATTAATTTCTAATTAGTAGTAACAACAGAAAGCTTTATAAGTTTAAAGAACATATAAAAATAAAATGCAAACACCACATTCTTTAGAACATACTGGAAAAACAGGTAAAGGTGTTTTACACTATACTTGTAACCCTCCTAGTCAAGAAACTTTAGATAAATATGGAATATCTTGCTTAGGAACTGATTTTGGTTGTGGTGATTCTAGAGAAATTGTATTAATACCTTACCCTGTTTTTACAAAAAAAGGAATATCAATAGAAGGTGACAACGATAGTCTTAAAATACAATCAGAAAATCTCTTAAGAAATCTTGAAAAGAGGGTTGCTTAAATTGACTATAAATTTGCATATATGGTATGAATCAGAATACCATCAGAAATATTTCATAAATACAAGAGGGGAAAGAACATTTGGAAATGATACTCAGGCGTATGAAGATTTTTCTTCTTTATTAAAACATTTAGAAACAATTTATTCTAAAAGAAAAGCATTTTTAGTCGGAGTATCAGAAGAAATTGAAAGGTATGAAGTAGATCAAATATTAAAATTAATAAAAAAAAGTAGCACAAAAATAAAATTTGGGGAAGGAAATTTAGAAAAAGAATTAAAAAAAAGATCTAAAATAGAACCTCAAGGTCTAAGAAGAAGTAAAGAATCTAACAAACAACCATTTGTTTAAAACTTTTAATCAATAATTAAAGAATTCCTTTGTTAACTAAAAATAACATAACCAAACCCAAAAGAACTAAAATACCCAAGAAAATAATTAACCACATTTTTATATTTCTCTCGGTTTTATCTAAATCTTTCCACATTCTTCTATTCTTTTTCCATTTATCTTTGTTAACTAAGCCAATTATCATAAATACCAAACCCATTACAGAGAATGCTATATTATCGAATATAACACCGAAGGGAAACCATATTAATCCTATAATAAAAAAATTATAATAATCTGTAGGTATTGGTTTTTTTCTTTTCTTAACTAAAATTAAAAAAACAATTGCAAATAAAATAATTAAAGCTCCAATAGAAATTATAATCCAAGGAAAAGAGCTACTTACCATATATATTTAGTAAAATACCCTATTTATAATCTTTTTTATTAAGAAATCCTGTTCGGATAATGATGCTTATACGAAGTTTTATATGTTTTTTCATATTAATTAAATTAAAATGTATGAAGATCCAAGTTTATTTTTAAATTTTCAAGAAAGGTTATTTCATCTTCAAGGCAGACATTCAGTAAGAATTGAATATATAGAAGGTTACAATATTTTACCTAAAATAGAGCCTTTTAAGGAAGGTCAAAGATTTTTCTTTAAAGAAGGGGGTATGGAAGTAGTAGTAAAGTCGAGTGATGTTGAAAATCCTTCAAGAACTGGTGAAAGGGAATTTGGTTGTGTTTTAGTAGATGTAGATAATCAAAACATTGTTTATTTTAGTTATAAAGGAGATAGAGAAACTTTTGAACATTCATAAAGAAGAATCTGAAAAAATTTAAAATAATTCTTAGAATACTCAAATTACCAAAGGAACAAGAACTAAAATATGTAGTATTTGATCTTGAGCTAATACAAACCAACGAGGCAAAGGCTCTGATATTCTCTTAATTTTTTTATTCCACCAATTAACAAACTTATAATCATCAATAAATAAGTGAGTTAAGAATATCCAAAACACCCATAATAAATTAATATGAAGGAAATAAAGAACGGGTAAGAATACTACAGAATATTGAATACAGTGATATAATCTAGGTTTAAAATGTTTTATTTTATTTTCACCCCATTTACCTGGCTGTAGAAAAAAAATCACTCACAAAGTGTGTTAAAATAAGAATAATAAACGGTGAAATCATATTAGATTTATTGAATGTTAAGTTTATATATTTTATTAATAATATTAAATTAATGGATAGAAGTGAGCTTATTTTAGTTAAAAAGCCAGGAATTAAGCAAGGAGAATATAGATTAAAACCTTTTATAGGAAGTAGATATAAATTTGAAATAAGAGGAGGTGATGGAAAAGAAGTAGAAGCAATGTATTTTGGTCTTGAAAAAAGATATCAAATATTTTATGGACAAGATGGAGGAGATATTTTAAAATATACAAGACCTGTAGATGCAGCTGTTCTTTGGGAATGTGATGGTGATGATGCTGGTTTTCCTGTTTTAACTGCAAACCTTATAGGAAAACTTAAGGTTAAACCTATTTTTAATAAAGCAATTTTAGCGCAATAAGAAGGAAGAGTTAATTCTTATACGAATATTTTATATGTTTTTAGGTTATTTATGTTTTTTATGGTTAATCAAAATTTAGAATTTGAAAAAAGATATTGTTTAGGGTGGCAACATAATGGTTATGTTAATGGTGAGCTTATATTAAATAATACTCTTGTAGAAGGAGAATATTTTGGACTTTTTAATTTATGTCATACTTTTTTTGCAGAAGAACAAGGGCATTTATTTATGTTTCAAGTTCTTTCTAGCGAATATACTATCGAAGAAGTAGGAAGGGAATTTGATGAATCTGGTTTACCTTATGTTAATAAAACCCATCTTATGGAATTTGTTGGTGAAAGTCCTTTGCAAAAACATATTTTAAGTGAAATAACCAAAAGAAAACCTGAAAGAAAAACAGTTGAAAAAACAGTAGATTAATTCTGGTAAGGTAACTTAAAAGTTATTTTTATAAACTTTACGTGTTTTTAGATAGCTATGAATAATACATATATTCCAAAATATTCTAGTATGACTTGTAGTGATTGCCCTTCTTGGTATGTTACTTATTGTCAAGGTAGTATTGAAATTACAGATTTTGGAGAAAATAGTGCAATAAGTGTAAACATTTCTAATCAAATATATTCTTCAGAAACAATAAATAGTTTTTATGGTACCCTTATGGAAGCACATGAAGGTGGTAGACTTACTTTAGATTTAGTAATAACTGGAGCAAAAGAAATTGCAGGATTATTAAATTTTGAAGAAGAAGAGTATTCTTAGAAGGTAACTTATGCGAACTTTTTAGTTAAGGGGGCGAGCAGAAGCAAAATGGGTTAAATTTAGTCTAATTATATAATTATTCAAAATATGAGGGTACAAGACTTGTATTACTTTGTTTCTACTAAAACGTAATTTAGTAAAGTATATAAGCTCTACTAAACTATAGTTTAGTAGAATGGATAAGGATATATTATCATCGTTTGTGAATAAATTAGCTACAACCACAGAGGATCGTTTAGATGGTTATTTAAGAGATAGTGATAATTCTTTTTATTTTAAAAGATATTTTTACTATAGGATTGAAAAATATGTTTCAAATTTTTTGGAAGGTGATAGAATTCATCGTTGGATTGTTTTACCTGGTTTAAGAGGTACTGGTAAAACAACATTATTGGCTCAAATCAATTTTTATCTTATTAATAAAAAAATCAAAAAAGCAAACTTATTTTATATAAGTTTAGACGAAGCACTTATCTTAAGAAAAAACCTTTATGAAATATTAGAAGAATATGAAAACTATAGAGGAGAATTATGGGAAAAATCTCAAGAACCTATTATTTTATTAGTAGACGAAGCCCATTATGATCCTCAATGGGCTTTATCATTGAAAACAATTTATGAAAAAACCAAGAAAAATAAGAATGTTTTTATATTGGTAACAGGCTCTTCCGCACTTTCTTTACAGTCTAATACAGATACTGCAAGGAGAGTTTTAATAGAAAGAGTTTTCCCTTTAGTTTTTACAGAATATTTATTAATCAAAAAAAGGATAACACCTATATCTAATTTGAAAAATAAAATAGAAAATGCTTTATATTTTTCAGATAGTGTCGAACAGGTAGAAAAACAATTAAAATTTCTTATGAAAGAAATGGACAGATATTTAACAAAAATATCTAATTTTGATATTAATAAGTACATAACTAGTGGATCTCTACCTTATTCATTAGAATATTCTCAAGAAAATGCTTACAAAAATATCATAACCTTAATGAAAAAAATAGTTTTTGAAGATATACCTAGAACTGCATCATTTGATAAAGAAACAATAGATAAAGTATGGACATTACTTTTAGTTTTAGCAATGAGTGATAAAGTTAATTATCAACATTTATCTAGTATGCTTAAAATTTCAGAGCCCACATTAATAAGTATGGTTCGTTCTTTATCAAATTCAGAGGCCATTTTAAGAGTTCCTGCTTATGGAAATATGATGAAAGGTGTAGTTAAAAAAAGCCCAAAATACTTATTTTTAGCACCTATTTTAAGAGCGGCATTGCTTTGGAATATTGGGAAATTTAAAGAAGTAGGAAGCTCCATGCTTGGAAAACTTTTAGAAGATGTAATAGGGTTATATTTATGTAAAATTTCTGAAAATAAAGCAGGTTTAGAATTATATCACGATAGTGCAGAATCGAGTGCAGATTTTATATTAAAAACTTCAGATAATAAATTAATAGCATTAGAAGTAGGGTATGGGCTTAAAAGAGAAGGAGAAGATCAATTGAAAAAAACTATGAGTAAATTAAATCATCATGTTAAATATGGAATTTTAATTAATCAAGAAAATAATTTTTATATTAAAGATAATATAATTCATTTACCTTTAAAATATTTCTTATTATCATAGTTCACATAACATATATTATCTGTATGAGATATCCAAAATATTTATATAATTTAAGATATCTTAATTAAAGATATGGAAGATTATAAGTTATCTCCAACAGTAATTGAAGGATTGAAAGAGTTACAGTTAGATATTGCGAAAACACATTCTAAAGTAACAGTTGATAAGGCTCTATCTTGGTTCTCTGAAGAGATTGAAGAACTTAAAGAAGGTATTAAATTGAATGACCCTGAAAATATCAAAGAAGAACTATCTCAATGTATGGTTTGGTGCCTTTCAATTGCCAATATTTTAGATATTGATTTATCGAGAACTGTTGAGAAAGAGATAAATTATCATATCTCAAAATATCCTGACCATTATAAAAGTCAAAAATAATCTAATTCTGCATAAGTTACCTTGTAAGTATATAATTATTTTAAAACTTTTCAAGACTTTGATATCTCAAAATATCCTGCAATCTAATACATTTTACATGATTATCTTGAATAGAATTACTATTTTGAATATTTTCACACCAA
Source organism: archaeon (assembly GCA_021107205.1). Lineage (GTDB taxonomy): Archaea > Nanobdellota > Nanobdellia > SCGC-AAA011-G17 > GW2011-AR20 > JAIOTD01. The sequence goes on from JAIOTD010000022.1 coordinate 7,193, forward strand.
GCACAAATAAGGTAATCAAATTCATCTTCATATTGCCCAACACCTAAACTGTAAATTTCTTTTGTAACAGGGAAATGATCCCTTTGTACAAAACCAAAAATAGGATAAGGAAAATAATGTATTTGAGCCTTCTCAATTGCAGAATTATTAAAAGATTCAGGTTTAATTTGTTTACCTCTAACTTTGAATCGCGGCAATTTTAATAAATCTAAAATGTCTTCTAATTGTTCAATCTTTTCAATTATACTAAAATTTCTTGCCATTTTGTTACCTAAATAGAATAAACATAAATATCTTTAAATATTATTGTTACATTTTAGTAATTTTTAAATAGTTTTAGCTTTATATTTATTACATGATTAAAAACGCCAAAAAAGAAAACATTGGACCATGTACATATGATTTTAGACTTAATGAATTGTTTCAACATTCTAAAATTGAATTAGTTGATATTCAAAAAAATAGAATTCCAAATATAAAAAAATTAAAATTGCCCTATATTATTAAACCCGGAGAATTCGTCCTTGCATCAACCATAGAAGAATTAGATACTCCAATAGATTTAATGTCAATTTATTCTATGAAAAGTAGTGCTTTTAGAATTGGTTTAAATATATTATGTGGTCTAAATGATCCAAAATATAAAGGATCTGCTATTTTTGGAATCCAAAATATATCAAATAATAAAATTAAACTCTTTAAAGGAATGGAACTTCTACAGATAGCATTTATTGATTTAAAAGGCGATGCAACACCTATTCAAACCCAATATATGGGAGGTCAAGTGCTATGAGTGTGTTGGCATATTCTGAATTATTAAAAAGAATTTTTAATATAGATGAAAATCAATTTAGAAAACCCTATCAAATTTTAAGCAGATATAACCCTACAAAAAATCGGATCGAGATTTTAAAACAACTAGCATTACATGATAAGATTACTATTGGACAATTATTGAAAAAAACAAACCACAATAAAGGAGGAGGAAGTTACCTTACAATTAAAAAATATTTTGAAAACTTAGCTAAAGAAGGATTGTTAATTAAATATCAAAAAAAGAAAAAAATTTTATGGTCTTTTTCAGAGGAATATTTAGATGTTAAGAGATTTATTTTACAATAGTTCGTATAAGAATGATTATACGTAATGTTTATATACAAATAAGCTATTTTCTTTAGTATATGAGGCTTTTTTACAAAGAAAGGGGTGATTTTTATAACTGAAATTCTAATCCCTAAAGAATATTTTGTAGGTGTTGATGAATCTAATCATGGAAGATATCCAGAAATCTATGTTGCGGCAGTTTCATCCAATCCTTTAGACGCAACTCCAATGAGAAAAATTCCTAAAAGAAGGAAACTTATAACTTTAGATACAATTTCTAGAAAAATAGATGATTATGTATATACAAAAATAACCAGAGACTTAAGCACATATTATGAAAGACTTGCAATGAAATCTCAAGCAATTTCTAGATTATTAATATCATTAGAGTTAGACCCTACTAAAATGTTTATTTTAATAGATGGGGAAGGAAATGGAGTTATGAGGAAAGATATTTCAACAATATTTAATGAAAATCAAAGAAAAGGAACTTTAGATGGAAATGATATTTTATTTGCCCATAAAGGAGATCAAACATTTTTTATTGTAAATGCC
>JAIOTD010000017.1 GCA_021107205.1 archaeon
CGATTTCCTTAATTTATCTCAATTAATTCGATAACTTAATGTTATATATATGACAAGAGTACAAAGAGAGCGATTTCCAAATACACCTGATGGAGCTTATGATTATGAAAAAATAAGTTCATATTATGTGTTAAAGAAAGAATTATTAAAAAATGCCAAATCAAGTCTAAGAATTATGCATCCATTGCCTAGAGTTAATGAATTACCTAAGGAAATTGATGATACTGGTTTTGCAATTTATTTCGATCAAGCAAAAAATGGGGTAACAGTTAGAAAAGCACTATTATCTCTAGTTTTAGGTGTGAAAAATGAATGAAAAAATAATTAAAATAAAAGAAGGCGTAGTAATAGATCATATTGAACATGGAAAAGTAAAAGATGTTATAACTATTTTAAATTTAGATGCAAATAAAGATGTTTCTTATACATTAGGTGTTAAACATGAAAGTAGTAAAATAGGAAATAAAGATTTTTTAAAAATAGAAAATATAAATTTAAATGAGGATGAGTTAAATAAAATAGCTTTGATTTCTCCAAATGTAACTATTAATTTAATTTCAGATTATAATATTATAAATAAAAGAAAAGTTGAATTGCCTAATTTTATACAAGGAATTGTTAAGTGTTTTAACCCTAATTGTATTACAAGATATGAAGATGTTAAAACTAAATTTTATGTTGTTAATCAGAATCCTTTGATTTTAAGATGTCATTATTGCGAGAAAAGTTCTTCTAAAATAGAATTAATCTAATTTATAATTTTTTTCAATAACTTTTTTTATATCTTGGGATTTTTTCTTACCAATTTTATCTACTTTTGTTAAATCTTTTTCAGAAGCATTCATTATTTCTTTGACAGATTTAAATTCGTATAATAATGATTTAGCTAAATTAGGGCCTATTCCTGGCAAAGATTCTATAAGATATTGTTGCTGCTCTTTTAATGTTAAAGGCTTTTGTTTCGAAAATAAAGGAAATTCTGTTTTTCCTTTTTGTTCCCTTTCTGTTACTATTTTTATTAAATGAGCGGTATCTATAGCATTTTTAGTGAATATTGTAGGTATTTGATAAGAAATTGCAATTGCAGATAACATTCCTCTTATTGCATTGGGATGAACATTTCTAATTTCATAAATATCTTCTTCCCCCTGAATTATTAATAAAGGTCTATCATAATCCTCTCTAAGTTTTTTTAATTGATTTAATAACCTTCCATCTACAATAGAATTAACGAAATCTTCTTTTGTTTTAAGCTCAATAGCTATTTTTTTATTTATTACATAATCAGCAGAATTTATTGACTTAAGATTTATATTAAAATTAAGTTTATATAATTCTTTTAATGTAGAAGAATTAATTTCCCTATTATCTACAATAATTTCTGTTTTATTTTCTTTTTCCACTTCATAATTTTTTAATGTTGGTTGTTTCTCTAATTTCATTTTATTTTTTAGATCTTTTAATATAACATACATTCTTTTTTCTTTATTATAGGAAGACCAATGATATATTTCATCTCTTGTTTTTTGAGTAATTAAAATTATTATCCTTCCTTTTTTTTGTCTTCCTGTACGTCCTCCTCTTTGTATTTTTCTTATTGCTGAAGCTACAGGTTCGTAGAAAATGACCAAATCAACTTGAGGGATATCTAACCCTTGTTCTGCTATATTAGTTGCAACTAGAATATTATACTTTCCTTCTACAAAATCTTGAATTATTTTTATTTGTTCTTTTTGAGATAAACCAATACCTTCTTTCTTCATTTGGCCTACAAATAATTTTGCTTTAACATCTTTTATTTTATTCAATTCTTTTTCTATTAAAGAAGCAGAGTTTCTAAATTGATTAAATATTATTATTTTTGAATCTGGTTTTATTTCTTTATTTATTATTTCTTTTAATTTTTTTAATTTAGGATGATCCACTTTATCTTCCAATAATTTATTTGTTCTTATCAAAGCTGCTTTAAAATTAAGGTCCTGAATTAAAGATTTAACTGCTTTTACCTTTGTTTTTCCAGAAATTTCTACTAAATTATTTAGATACTTTTGTAAAGGATTCAATCCTTGTGTTTCAAGAAGTTCTAAAGCGTGATGAAGTTTAAGTAAACCTGCTGTTAAAGAAACCCCCTGCCATATTCTTATATCTTTTTCACCACTATTAATTTTTCCTTGAATTCTTTTTTGTAATTCTATTAATTGTTTTTTACCAATAATACTTTGATTTTGACTTAATAAACCCCAACTTTTTAACTTGTTTAATTTTTCCTCTAATATTATATTTAAGTATTTTTGAATTTCCTTGAATTCTTTTGGCAAATCAACCTTAACCAAATCAATATTTACTTCTTGAACATATGGTTTAACATCTTCATCGTTTTCGTTTCTTACTTCTATTTCCTCAATAAATAAATTCTCAGAAATTTCTTTTATTTTTTGTAAGTCAGAACCAGGAGATGCTGTTAAACCAACAATTCTAGGATAACTTGCATTTTTGTGATAATCTTTGGTTATTGAATTATATGCATAACCTTTTACAGAATTATGGGCCTCATCTAATATTAAAATTGAAACATCTTTTAGATCTATATTTTTATTATTCAGGTCGTTTTCAATGCATTGAGGTGTACTAACTATTATTTGATAATTTTTCCAAAGTTCCTTTCTTTTTTTAGGAGGTGTTTCGCCTGTGAATAAAATTATATTATCATTTATGGTGGTTGTTTCTTTTATTTCATTGTGTATTTGAACTGCTAGGGGTTTTGTTACTGTTAAGAATAATACTTTTGATTTTGGATAAAGGTTTAATCTTTTAGTTAAAGCTAAAATTGCTGTTTTTGTTTTTCCTAAACCTGTTGGTAAAACTATTAAACAATTTTTTTTAACACAACTTTCTGATATTGATTCCTGATACTTTCTCGGTTTAAAGTTCTTTATTTTTATCATTTTAGAATATTATCTATTTGTGTAATATGAATAAATTAGAACCAAAGATATTCCTGCTAATAGGGCCCAAACAATAGAAGCTATTATACTTGATATTGGAATTAATAATAAGAAAATAACTACAAATGCTATTAGGAATATATATAGTAAAATTGCTCCAAAGAATATTTTTCCTCCCGGTAAATCTGAGAAGGGTAATAAATGCCAAGCAATAAACCAAGATCCCATAATCATCCCAAATTCAATATTTAAAATTTTAAATATTGCTATTAAAATTACGTTAAATAAAATTCCTGATGCTGCTATTGCAGCTTCTTCTTTATGGGTTAAACTTTCATATCTTTTTCCTAATTTTTTAGTTTCTTCAACTGTAAATGTAGATATTGCAGTGAAAAAGAATTTTCCTAAACTTAATAACATTATTAATATTGCTAAAATAGAACCTAAATAAAATTTGTTTTTGAATTTGCTTGTTTTTTTTAATCCAAATCTTTTAATTGACCATAATTCAAATGAAATTTTACTTCGAAACAAATTTGCTGCTATTTTATAACCTATTATTGTAGTTAAAACTATAACTGCTGATAAAAGTAATGTTGAAATAAAATTAGTAATCCAAAATGAAGGTTCGAAAGTTGGTTGTCTGTCATTAAATCCAAAAATTATTCCTAAAATTAAAGTAGCAATAATTAGATGTTTAATTTCTTTTGATGAGATTGAGAATTTCTTTTTCATGACCTGCCCCAACGATTGCGAATATTTTCTTATCAGGATAATGGGTTATGAGTTTATATAAATTTTTTGCCATTACTTTATTTCTATCTTCTATTAGAACTTTATGAATTCCAGGATAATCTTCCTTTACTTTGGTTAGTATTTTTTCAATTGTTTTTTTAGGAGGAACTTTTTTCAAATCAAAAGGTTCAATTTCAGACTTTCTTGTTATTAACCCTTTTATTAATTCTCCAATCATTTTGAATATTACTCCAAAATTAAATGCTTTAACTAATCTTTTTAGAGTTATATTGATATCTTGATCAATTAAAGCCAAATTTAATTTATATTTTTTAGCTAATTTTATTGCCATTTTCATTTCTGAACCTGGAGAAACGCCCACTGTTTGACCTAATTTTTTTTCAATATAAGCTCCTATTACATTTATTAAAAATCCCCTAAAACCAATATCAGGAATATCTTTTATTCCTGGCTTTATTTTATGAGTTATACCATATAATCTTTTTTTATCCAATTCAATTGCTATTATATCTGGCTTATTTTTAGTTACGTACCTTTTAACTTCATTTACACTTTCTATAGAAATATGGGAAGTACCCAAAAGCGTTAAATTCTTATGAATTTCCATGTTTTAAAAGAGAAATACTTAAATATTTAAAGGGTTTTATTGAGTAGTACTTTGGAGGTATAAAAAATGCTCAAAACTAAAAAAATATCTGAAACTTTCGATGCAAAGGTTTTTACTGATGATGGTTTATATTTTGGAGATATAGAAGAAAGTATTATTTCTGCAAATAGGATTTTTGGATGGAGAATTAAATCCACAAAAGCTTCTTATTTGAATAAAGTGCTTGGAGGGGCTAAGGGTGTTATTGTTCCACATCAATTAGTTAAATCTATAGGAGATATAGTTATAATAAGTAAAGCAGCACTTCCAAGTTATGATGATGAAGAAAAAGAAGAGTAAGACTTAAATAATACAATAATTTATTATTTTTTATGGTTGATACTCCTTTAGGCAGCGCAATTCAATTTCTCACTGACTTTGGTTTATTTGATGTTGTATTACCTTTCTTACTTGTTTTTACAATTATTTTTGCAATTCTTGAAAAAACTAAAATATTAGGTACTGTTAAAAGTAAAGAAGGTCAAGAACTTTCTAATAAAAATATTAACACAATGGTTTCTTTTGTTATAGGTTTATTAGTGGTTGCTAGTGCTAATATTGTTAGAACTATTAATGAATCTTTGCCAAATATTGTTTTATTAGTTGTTATATCTATTAGTTTTTTAATTTTAGTCGGAACTTTTTGGAGTGCAAAAGAAGGAGAAGATCAAAGTTTTGCAGCTAGACATGGCGGTTGGTATAAGGCTTTTATACTTATCATGTTTGTAATGGTAATCGGAATTTTTTTAAATTCCATTTACGTCATATCTGGTGGTCAAGAATACAGTTTATTGCAAGTTGCTTTAGACTTTATTATAAATCAATGGAGTGGTACAATTATAGGTGCACTTATTGTTTTATTTGTAATTGTAGGGACTATAACAATGATTGTTAGATCTCCCAAAGCAAAAAAGGAGGCTGAATAAAAATGGCTAACGATATTGGAAGTTTTATTTATGAAATGGAGTCTTTAGGAGTTTATGATTACCTTTTACCTTTTGTTCTTGTTTTTGCAATTTTATTTGCAATTCTTGAAAAAACTAAAATATTTGGAGCAGATAAAAAAAATATTAGTGCAATAGTTGCTATTATTGTTGCTTTAGTTACAGTAACTCAATGGGAGATTGTTAGGAAATTAAATATATTTTTACCTAAAATTTCATTTTTCATAATTATTGTAGTTATGGTTTTAGTATTATTTGGATTAATGGGTGCTAATATAACTGAGGGCCTAGGAGGATTTTTATTATTCTTTGGAGCAATTGCATCTTTGATTGCAGTATATTGGGCACTTGGAGATGATATAGGATTACAACTACCTTACTGGCTAGAAAATTCAGGACCTTGGATTGCTGCTATTGTTGTATTGATATTGTTGTCTTTAGTTATTTATGGGGGTTCTTCGACTGAGAGGGGCGAAAAAACTAAATCAATGGCAGATAAATTAAATGATATGTTTGGTAAAGGTGGTTCTAGTTAATTATGGCAACATTTTTAGATACATTAGGAATTGTAGAATTTTTTCTACCTTTAGCTACATTCCTTTTTGTTTTAGTTATTTTATATGCAGTATTAGATAAATTCAAAATATTAGGAGATAGTAAATCTGTAAAATGGTTAGTTTCTTTTAGTGTTTCTTTATTATTTTTATTTTCTTCTAAATCTTTAGAGTTAGTTAATTTGGTTACACCTTGGTTTGCAGTTTTTGTAGTTTTAACAATATTTGCTCTTTTACTTTTCATGACTTTAGGAATAAAACAAGATACTTTATCAGCAGTAGCAACACAACCTCAAGTTTATTGGACTATAATAATTGTTGGAGGAATATTATTTGTTATTGCATTATTAAACGTTTTTGGAAATGTTTTATCTCCTTATGGAGGAGATGATGGAGATGGAATTGGGGATGATGGTCAATCTAGAAGTTCTGAGGCTTTGAAAACAATAGTTCATCCAAGAATATTAGGATTAATTTTTTTAATGGGAATTGCTGCTTTAACAGCAACTTTCTTATCTAAAAATATGTAGCATTTATTTTTTGTTCTTTAATTTGTCTGTTATTTTATTAAGTTCCTTAACATTTGTTGTTAAAGGTTCTATAATTTTCTGCAGAACTTTTTCAAGAGCCTTCATTTCTGAATTTACTTTTGTGATAATATCACTATATTCGTTTACTTTTCCCATTAATGCTCTTTGTAAATTATTAAAGTGATCTTGGGTTCTTAGAATTTCTTGTTTTATAGAAGCAATATCTCTGTCTGTGGTCTCTTTCCAGAGATTAATGTTTCCTAATTTGCTTGTTAATTCTTCCCATTTTTCTTCCACTATTGATTCTGCAACTTCTTGAATTTCATCAGAAGACATTTGTGGTGGTTGAGAAGGCATTACATCTTGCTGATTTGGTGAAGGAGCATCATTTAGGTAATCTGTGCTTTGATTATAATCAAAATCTGGTGTTGAAGGATTTTCAATTGGTTGGGGTGAAGCAGGAATCATACCTTCTTGATTTATTTGATCTTCTTTTTTTTGATAAAAATCTTCATTATTTTTTCTTTCTTCTGGGTTTGCTACTTTTACCACCTCTATGTTTTTTTATTAATTCTAAAACTTCTTTTTCAGTTACAAAATTTAAAGGGTTCCACAAGTTAATATATTTTTCTAAAACAAGTAATTGGTCTTTTTTTGCAAAGAATTTTAATTCATGAACAATATGTTGTACTGCTTCTTTAATTTCAAACATATCAGATCTTATTTCCTTTACTTCATTTTCAATTAAATTCATGTCTTTACTAATTTTTTTGTATTCATTAATCATATTTTGATTTATTATTAGAAGTCTTTCTCTCATTAAATTATATCTAGATTCAAGAATTTTTATCCTTTCCATAGGATCTTGCATATTATTCATTATAATTTTATTGTTGTATTTTTTATAAAAGGTTTTCTGTAGTGTAAAAATAGGTAATTTTATATATCAATTTTTTATTTTATTTGTATGCCAAGAGCGAGGTGGTCTTCCAGAACAATATTTCTTTTTGCAGCTGTAGGTAGTGCGGTTGGTTTAGGTAATATTTGGAGATTTCCATATTTAGCTTATGAATATGGTGGAGGAGCTTTCTTAATTCCTTATTTTATTGCTTTAATTGTTGTGGGAATTCCTATGTTAATGTTGGAGTTTGCTCTTGGACAAAAATTACAGAAAGGTGCTGTTGATGCTTTTGTTTAATAGATACACTTGCTCCCGGTGACACTGCTCAAACCACTGTATTCTTTAACACCATGAATTGGGCTGCCGGCACCTATAATTCTTTTTTCTATATTTTCTCAAACGACCCGGTGAATCCGGCA
>JAIOTD010000032.1 GCA_021107205.1 archaeon
AATGAAGAAATGAATTCTTTAATTCCTGAAGTAGAAGGTAAATATCTAATAATGGGGGATTTTCCGTCTACTTCCTATAGAAAAGCATATTATAGTTATTGGGCAATTTATTATAATTTACCAAGTGTTGGTGGTTGGTATCCTCATGTTAAAGATGTAAATTACTTAAATCATTTAATTAATTTTTACGACAATATTGAAGAAGAAGTGAACTGTGAAATTTTTAGAGAAGAATCTTATTATCTTAATATAACATCAATAATATCTTATAAAGATAAATGTCCTATATTGGAAGAATGTGGGTTCAAAGAAAAGATTAAAAAAGATAATGTTTGTTTATATCTTGTTGAGTGAAAATGTTAAAAAAAATTCCAAATGAAATATCAAGTATGTACAATTTTCTAGATTTTAAAGATAAATTATACATACGATTAAGATGGAGATTATGCCCTTTTATTGAAATAGAAAAATATATGCCAAAAAAAGGAAGAATTCTCGACGTGGGTTGTGGCTACGGATTATTATCAAATTATTTATGGATAAAAAGTAAAGATAGGATAATAGATGGAATAGATTTATCCCAAAATAGATTAAGTATAGCAAAAAAAACAGAAAATAAGAATAAAAAATTTGAGATTAAAGATGTAAAAGATTTAAAAAATATATCTTATGATGGTGTTGTAATGACTGATTTTCTACACCACATTCCTTATGATATTCAAGAAGAACTTATTAAAAAAATAAAAAGTAATATGAAAAAAGGAGGAATTCTGTTAATCCAAGATATAGCAAAAAGCAATAATTGGAAATATATTTTTGCTAGTAATTTAGATCAATTTCTCAATTTAAAAGATAAACTTTATTATAGAAGTATAAAAGATTTCAAAAGAGTATTAGAAAAATATAATTTTGAAGTTGAAATAAAAATGGTAGACAAAGGATTACCTCTTCCAGACGTAATATACATTTGCAGGCATTAATATTTCTTTGCCAAAGCTATTAAAGAAACTCCAAAAGGCAAGCCTAATTTTAAAAAAATCTTTTCAAATTTTAAAATCATATAAAGGATAAAATTAAGTAATTTTGATGTTTCTTGAATATCTGTATTCTTTTTTTTCATTAAAAACCTTGTAATTAAAACAGGAAAAAATAGGATAAAATTAAGATAAGTTATTTTAACAATATTAAATTTAGATTTTCTCAATAAAAGAGATAATGATTTCTTATTATATCTTCTTATTCCATGAACTACATCATCATGAGGTCCTCTTAAAAATTCAAATGCAGGAACTCTTACTAACAACAAACCATTTTTCTTTAAAACCCTATTAAATTCATTTAAAGCTTTTAAATCAGATTTAACGCCTTTATGATAAATAACTTCAAAACAAGTTATTAAATCAAAAGAATTATCTTTAAAGGGTAATTTCTCAACAGAACCTTTTTTAATATTTATTCCTTTTTTTCTACAAAATTTAACAGCTTCTTCAGAAAAATCAATGCCCCCAACATAACCATATTTTTTTAAAACTTGAATATTAAAACCAGTTCCGCATCCAGCATCCAATATTTTAATATTTTTTTTTAAATAAGGTTTTAAAATACTTAAAGAAGATTCTCTTATACCCTTATACCACCAATGATTTTTTTCTAATTCGAAAATATTCTTATATTCAGATTTTTCCATATTATTTAAAATTATTAATTGTATTTATTACTTTTTCTACTTCTTCCTTAGTTAATTCGGGATATAAAGGTATAGATAAAATTTCATTACAAAATTTCTCAGTAATTGGTAAAGATCCTTTTTTAATATTCAAATAATCATAACAAGGTTGTAAGTGAACAGGAACAGGATAATGTATTTGACTACCAACACCATTTTTCTTTAAATAATTTCTTAATTTATCTCTTTTTTTACTTCTTATTACATAAAGATGATAAATATGTTTACCATAAAACATTTCTTTAGGTGTAATGACATTCTTTAAATTTTTATCATATTCTTTAGCTATTTTTCTCCTTACAACATTCCAAGTATTAAGGTATTTTAATTTAGTATTCAATAAAGAAGCTTGAATTTCATCTAATCTGGAATTAAATCCAATAATATAACTTTCATATCTATTTCTTTTACCATAATTTCTTAACATAAAAATTTTTTTAGCTAATTGTCTATTATTAGTAGTTATTAATCCTGCATCTCCATAAGCTCCTAAATTTTTACTAGGATAAAAACTAAAAGCCCCTAAATCTCCTATAGAACCTATTTTTTTTCCTTTATACAGAGTACCATGAGCTTGAGCACAATCTTCTATAATTTTCAAACCATATTTTCTAGCTATTTTTTTAATAGGATCTAAATCAGCACTTTGTCCATAAATATGTACGGGCATTATAGCTTTAGTTTTATTTGTTATTTTTTCTTCTATCTTATTTATATCTATATTATAAGATTCTTCATTTATATCTACAAACACAGGTTTAGCTCCAACATTAGAAATAGCTATAACTGTTGGAGTTGTAGTATTAGAAACAGTGATAACTTCATCTCCTCTTTTAACATCTAAGGCAAATAAACCCAATTGTAAAGCTTCTGTTCCATTTGCAACCCCTATAGCATATTTTACTCCGACATATTTTGCAAAGTTTTTCTCAAATTCCTTAACTTTATTACCTAAAATAAACCAAGAGCTATCTAAAACATCATGTATAGATTTATCAAATTCTTCTTTAAATTTTAAATACTGTCTTTTTAAATCTGAAACGGGAATCATAAAAAATATAAAATATAGAAAAACTTAATAAACTATTTAAGAATTAAAAATAATGTTCTTTATAATTTCTATAATAATCAAGAGTTCTTTTTATACCTTCATTTAAACTAACTTTAGGTTTCCACCCAAGTTTTTTATAAATTTTAGTAATATCTGAACTAAAATGTCCTGGTTCTATATCTTTTTTATCATCCGGGTAAGGTATAATTTTACAAGAACCACTTCCAGCAATTTCAGTTACTAATTGGGCAACTTTCCCAACAGTAATAATATTTCCACAATCATCTATATATCTACCATCTTTTCTTATATAACTACCAAGATTATAGACTTCCCCATCAGTTTTTTCAGAAGCCATAACTAATAATAAAGCATCCACAACATCGTCCACATAATTAAAATCCCTTAATGATTCTCCACCGCCCCAAAGCTGCAATTCTTCATTTTCCATAGATTTTCTAATAAACCAACTTAAAACACCTTGTCCAGGATCCTTCATTTGTTGTCTAGGTCCGTATGTATTAGTCATTCTCAAAGAAACTGCTTTAATTCCAAAGTTTCTATACCATAAATGATAAAATTCTGCTGCATGTTTATTTATTCCTTGTGGATCTGCTGCATGATGTACTAACTGTTTTTCATTTACAGGCAAAAATTCTTCTCTAACTTTACCATATTGATCTCTTGTTCCTGCAAAAACAATCTTTAAATTAGGTTTAAAATTTTCTCTTTCCATATATCTTCTACAAACTTCCAAGAAAGAAAGATGAGATTCTAAATTCAATTCTAAATCTCTAAGAGGATTTTCTTTACTTCCACTATGACTTATAGATCCTGCTAAATTAAAAACATAATCAACTCCTTGAATAATTTTACTCATTTTAGAAGTATTCCTTAAATCTACACCTCCAAATTCAATATTTGGTATCTCAATTTTATCTTTTATATCTTCAATATTAAATTTATTTGCTCCTAATCCGGTAATTAAAGAATCTACAATGATTACATGAGCTCCTAAATCAACAAGTTTATGAGCTAAATTACTTCCAATAAAACCAAGACCTCCAGTTATAAGAACATGTTTGCCATTAAAAACAGTTTTAAAATCCAATTCCATTTTGAAATAAAAACAAAAAAAGGTTTATAAATCTTATTAAAATTATCCTTTCAGGATTAATTCAACCCACAATTTAAAAATATCCCTTAAAGTTTTCATAACTCTTCTAATTCTAAAGAATTGTGAACTACCGGAATATCTGGGATAATGAGGAACGGGAATATTTTTAATTTTAAATTTCGCTTTTTCAACACGTTTAACAAATTCTAAAGGAAAAGATCCTTCCATGGTTTTGAATTTTAAAGTATCAATTATTTTTCTATTAAACAATCTAAAATCACAATCAGTATCTTTTATTTTTCTTATTCCAAAAATTAGTTTAAAAATAAAATTATAAGATCCTCCTACAAAAGCCCTAACAAAACCGTCTCCTCTTTTTATTTTATATCCATTAACCAAATCATATTTACCAATAAATGGAACTAATTTTACAATATCTCTAGGGTTATATTGTAAATCTCCATCAGTATAAAAAATCAATTCTTTAGAACAATTATTAAATCCACTTATTATCGCTCCACCATAGCCCCTATTTTTTTTATGATGAACTACTTTAATGAACTTATATTTTTTTGCTAATTTATCTGCAATTTCACCACTTTTATCTGGACTACAATCATCAACAATCACAATTTCATAATCTTTTGCGATTTTAGGCAAAATTTCCATAAATCTTTTAGCCATAATCTCTACATTACCTTCATCATTATAACAAGGATACATTGCAGATACACTTTGTTTCAACATTTTCATTTTAAAAAATAAAACAATAAGGATATAAATGATTCGAAACTTTTTTATAAATACCTCTATAGTTTTTTTCTTATGAATCCTTTAATTATAATATATGGTTTAATACCTTTGGTAGTTGTTTTTTTTATTACTCCTTGGTTTATTAAATTTCTTAGGAAAATAAATTTAGTGGTAAAAGATTTGAATAAAAAAGATAAACCATTAGTTCCCTTGTCTGGGGGTATAATAGTATTAATGGGTGTGGCTGCAGGTATACTATTTTTTGTTTTTGAGCAAACATTCTTAAAAATAAGAGTTCCTGTAAGCAACGATGACATATTAATATTATTTGTTGCAACTTTATCTATATTTATCATAACATTAGTAGGTTTTCTTGATGATTTATTAATAAAAAGGTCTAAAAACGAATCCTCAGGATTAAAACAATGGCAAAAACCATTACTCACATTGACAGCAGCTGTACCTTTAATGGTAATAAGTACTGGTTTTACAACAATGAATCTTCCTTTCATTGGTGATGTAAATTTTGGAATTCTATATTCCCTAATATTAATTCCCTTAATTGTGGTAGGAGCATCCAATATGGTTAATATGTTAGCAGGTTTTAATGGTCTTGAAACAGGAATGGGAATTATTTACATGGGATCTCTAGGATTATATGCTTATGTTAATGAAAGACATGTAGCTGCTTTAATAGGATTAGTAACCTTTGCTTCATTAATTGCTTTTTATTATTATAACAAAACCCCTGCCAAAATATTGCCTGGAGATTCATTAACATATTTACTTGGAGGATCAATAGCAGTTATGGCAATTGTAGGAAACATAGAAAAAGCAGCATTTTTAGTTTCAATACCTTTTTTCATAGAATTCTTTTTAAAATTAAAATCAAGATTTAAGGCTAAAAGTTATGGGTACTATCATAAAGGAAAAATTAAATCATTTTATAGAAAAATTTATTCCTTACCTCATATTTTTACAAAAACAGGCAAATACACAGAAAAACAAATAACAATGTTTTTGATTATAATTGAATTAATATTTTCGAGTTTAATATGGTTAATATAATTAAAAAAATATTAAAATACGATAAAGAAGATAGTTTAATAAGAGATGGGATTATTTTAGTTTCTTCTAGTTTAATATTAAGTATAGCAGGTTATTTTTATCATTTTTATATGGGTAGAACTCTAGGCCCTGAAAGTTATGGAATATTGGGAGTTATTTTATCAGTAGTTTACATTTTGTTAGTACCTGCGCAAGTAATTCAAACAACAATTA
>JAIOTD010000063.1 GCA_021107205.1 archaeon
GAATTAAAAGTAGAAATTCAAAAACAAGTAGAAGAAGTTTTCATAGAAACAGATGAAGATGGAGTTATAATAAAAGACGAATCTGTAGGTTCACTAGAAGAAGTAATTATATTGTTAAAAGAAAATAAAATTAAAATAAAATATGCTAATATTGGAAAAATAAACAAAAAAGTTATTACAACAGCTTGCTCATCAGAAATTACAATAGATAAAGTAATTCTTGGATTTAATTTACCCCAATCCGAAATTATAGATAAAGATATCAAAATAATAACTTCAGATATTATTTATACTTTATTTGAAGATTATGATGCATGGAAAAAAGAACAAGAATCTAAAGAAAAAGCAAAAGATCTTGAAAATTTACCAAGACCATTTAAAGTTAAAATATTACCTCATTACATATTCAGACAATCAAATCCTGCTGTTGTGGGTGTGGATGTTTTGGGTGGAATAGTAAAAACAGGGACAGATATAATGAAATTAGATGGGAAAAAATTAACAGAAGTCAAATCTATACAATCAGAAGGTAAAAACGTTTCTGAAGCTGAAAAAGGAAAACAAGTAGCCATATCTTTACCTAATGTTACTGTAGGAAGAAATATTTTTGAGAATGATATATTGATTTCAGACTTATCAGAAGATGCTTTTGTTAAATTAAAAAATATGAAAAAGTATTTAAATGAAGATGAAATAGCCATCTTGAAAGAAATTTCAGAAATTAAAAGAGATAAAAATCCTATGTGGGGAGTTTAAATGGAATTAAGCATTGTAATAAACGATATAAAAACAGGGAAAAGTTATGCTAAAAAGTTAAATGAAACAGAATCAGCTAACTTTTTTCATAAGAAAATAAGAGATAAATTAGACGGTGGAAAATTTGGATTTAAAGGTTATGAATTTGAAATTAGAGGCGGTTCAGATAAATCAGGATTTCCAATGAGATTTGATTTTGATAGTTCTGTAAGAAAAAAAGCTTTATTATCAGAAGGACCTGGAGTTAAAATAAGTAGAAAAGGAATGCGTAAAAGAAAGACAATAAGGGGAAATACAATCTCAGAAGATATTGCTCAAGTTAATTTAAAAGTTCTAAAACCAGGAGAAAAATCATTAGATTCCATATTTGGTAAAGAAGAGGCTGCTCCAAAAACTGATGAAAAACCAAAAGAAGAGCCAAAGAAAGAAGAAAAACCAGTAGAGAAACCAAAAAAAGAAGTTAAGAAAGAACCTGAAAAGAAACTTGAAACTCCAAAAAAGGAAAAAAAGGAAGAAGTAAAAGAAGAGAAAAAAGAAGAACCTAAGCCTGAAGAAAAGGCAGTAGAAGAAAAGAAATAATTTTATAAACAACTAGTTTCTTTATTATTAAAAATCAAGGAGTTTTAATATTGTGGTAACTAAAAAAACAGAAGAAAAAGTAATTCAACCAGAAGTAAATATAGGTTTAATTGGCCATGTAGATCATGGGAAAACAACATTATTAGAAAGATTGTCAGGAGTTTGGGCAGATACTCATTCTGAAGAAATGAAGAGAGGTATTACAATAAGGTTAGGTTATGCTAATACGACTTTCTACAAAACAAAAGAAGGTTTTACCGCAGAAAAACCAAAAACTTCAACATATTCAAGAAAAGTTTCTTTCATAGATGCACCAGGACACGAGACATTAATGGCAACAATGCTCTCAGGAGCAGCAATAATGGATGGAGCTTTATTATTAGTAGCAGCAAATGAACAATGTCCTCAACCACAAACAAAAGAACATTTAATGGCTTTAGAAAGTATTGGAGTAAAACAAATAGTCATTGTACAAAATAAAATTGATTTAGTAACAGAAAAACAAGCTTTAGAAAATTATAAACAAATTAAAAATTTTATAAAAAGAACTATTGCTGAAAAAGCTCCAATAATTCCTATTTCTGCCCAACATAACGTTAATATTTCTAATTTAATTGAAGCTATTGAATCTAATATTAAAACACCAAAAAGAGATTCTAAAAAAGATCCAAGATTTTTAGTTGCAAGAAGTTTTGACATTAACAAACCAGGTTCTGAAATAGAAAAATTGGTTGGTGGTGTTGTTGGAGGAGTTTTAAAACAAGGTTCTTTAAAAGTTAATGATGAAATTGAAATTAAACCAGGAATAAAAACAGACGAAAAACAAGAACATAAATCAGTAACTACAAAAATAATTGCTATAAAAAGTGGAAAAGACAACATAAATGAAGCTAATCCGGGAGGATCCATAGCATTACTAACAACATTAGATCCTTCTATTGTTAAGTCAGATTCTTTATCAGGAAATTTAGTAAGTTTAAAAGGAAAATTACCAGAAGTTTATTATGATTTAAAATTAAAACCTAAATTATTAGATAGGGTTGTAGGTATTAAAGAAGAATCTAAAATAGAACCAATAAAAAAAGGTGAAATTTTAGTATTAAATGTTAATTCTACTTCAACAGTGGGACAAGTAGCAGATATTCATAAAGATTCATTTAAAATAAATTTGAAAATACCAGTATGTGCAGACAAAACAGATAAATTTACTCTTTCTAGAAGAATTGGAACTAGATGGCACTTAATTGGTATAGCAGATATTACTTAGTAAGTTTTATAAACCCCTAAAATAAGTACAAATTTAATCCTAAGGAGGAATTTAATAAAATGGAAGAACATAGAAAAGGCGGATTCAAGAGAGATTTTGGATCACGAGATATGCATAAAACAACATGCTCTGAGTGTGGTAATGAATGTGAAGTACCATTCAAACCAATGGAAGGCAAACCTGTTTATTGCAAAGATTGTTATATGAAAAGGAAAAGAAATTATTAATTCTTGAAGTATAATAAATTCACATTTATTTTTCTTTTTTTTTATAAACCAAAAACTTTTTATTCTAACATTCTATAAATTATATGTAATGACAATTGAATTAGGCGGAAATATTAAATTAGCAGGTTTCAAAGAACTTGAACCA
>JAIOTD010000044.1 GCA_021107205.1 archaeon
AAAAATTGATCATCATAAATTAGAAAGTATAAATAATGTTAAATGTTTAATTTTAGACAGTTTAAATAATGATAAAGATATGAAAACTCCTTCTGAAAAAGTAGCTAGAGAAATGTTAAAAGATGTTTTACTTGGAATAAAACATGAGAATAAGGCTATTGTAGTAACTACATTTTCAAGTCATTTACCTAGATTAAAAAGTGTAATTGATTTTGGTAAAAAATTAAATAGGAAAATAGTATTTTTGGGAAGAAGTTTGTTTAAATATATAGAAATTGCAGAGAAATTAAAATTAGTTAATTTTAGTGGTGATGTTGAGATTTGTGGTTATAGAAAATTAGTTGAAAAAAGATTACATGATATTAAGAAAAATAAAAGCAAATATTTGATAGTTTGTACAGGTAATCAGGGTGAAAAAGAGGCTGTTTTATCTAGAATGTCTAAAGGAGAATTGCCTTGGAAATTTGAAAACGGAGATATAGTAATATTTTCTTGTAGAACAATTCCAACTGAAGAGACTATTAAAAGTAGGGAAATACTAGAGAAAAGATTAAAAAAAGTAGGTGTTAGAGTTTTTAAGGACATACATGTAAGCGGTCACGCTTCTTTACAAGATCATAGAGATTTAATTGAGATGTTAAAACCAAAACATTTGATTCCTACCCATGCAGAATCAGACAATTATCAAGGTATAGAAGAACTAGCAATTAAACATTTAGGTTTTACGAAGAAAAGTTATCATAGAATACATGACGGGGATGTTATTGAGATTTAAATCTTAAAACTGATTCTCTTGTTTTAGAAACTAATTTTCCCGTTACTGCTGATGATTTTACATTAATTACATTTAAAGTATTAGTTATTAAAGTAACATTCCAAATTGGTTCACTAGAAGATTGAAGAATTATTATTTCTTTATTAGCAATTTCTTTTGGATAATATGATTGTGCTTTTTTTAATGCATCTTCGTATTTTATTTTTACTTTTTTTAAGTCTAAAATTTTAATTTTTGATTTATCTTTTGAAAAGGGTTTGTCTTCTTGTCTTTTTATTTCGTCATTTACGATAAAAGAAATCATTTTACCTGTTTTTTTACTAAAAAAGTCAAATTGCCAATCTTTTCCAATAATTAAGAAACAACTACATAGAAAATACTCTTTAGGTAATTTCTTGAATTCTTTTGATGATTTTAATTGTTTAAATTTTTCTAAATACATTTTATATGAAAGAAGGTCTTTTCGACAAATAAACATTTAAAGGTAATTGTTTGTATGGCATATCTTTTGTTTGATCTTTAATTTCCTTTATGAATTTTTTTATTTCTATTTGTTTTTGTTTATTTTCTTTCTTTATCCTTACATTTATTTTCTTAGATTTTAATTCTTTATCACCTATTACAATGGTATAAGGAACCCATTCAAGTTCTGAGTTTCTTATTCTTTTACTTATTGTTTCTGATGTGTCATCTATATCTGCTCTTATATTATTTTGAGTAAATTCTTTCTGTAATTTTTCTACTTGTTTTAAATGTTTATCAACAGAAACTGGAATTATTCTTACTTGTGTTGGACTTAACCATAAAGGTAATGTTGGTGGTGTGTTTTTTTCTTCTTTGTATATTTTTTCTAATAAAGCATATATTACTCTTTCTATACTTCCTGAAGGAGAACAATGTAAAATTAAAGGATGTTGTTTTTTACCTTCTTCATTTATGAAATTAATATTATATCTTTCTCCATTTTCTACATCTATTTGATCTGTTGATAGTGCAGAAGCTTTATCCATTGAATCTACAAAGTTAAATTCATATTTGAAAACGAAATAGAATTTACGTTCATCCCACATTTCAATTAAAACTGGTTTTTTTAATTTTTTAACTATTAAATTGAATATTTCTTTGTGTTCATTATAGAAATTTCTCGTTGTTCTTATTCCAATTTCATAATCGTCTTTTGAAAATCCTATTTTTTCAGTAACATCTATGCAAAGATCTAATCTAATTTTTAATTCTTCTATTGCTTGTTTTAAATCTTCACAGAAACAATGAACATCAGGCATTGTAAATGCTCTAAGTCTTCTTAATCCTGTTAATTCTCCTCTTTGTTCTCTTCTGAAACTGTATCTTGTTAATTCATATAATTTTAATGGTAAATGTTTATATGAAATAATTGCATCATGTGCCATTAAGAATTGTCCAAAGCAAGCTGCAAATCTTAAGAAGAATGTTTTTTTATCAGATTCAATATTGTACTGTCTTGCTGGGAATTTTTGTAAATATCTTTTTAATGTTGGGTGTTCCATATCATACATTATTGGAGTTTCTACTTCTAATCCTCCATAATCTCTAACTTTATTATTTACAAATTCTTCAAGTAATGATTTTATTAGTCTACCTTTAGGATAAAATCTGAAATTTCCAGGATCGGAAGCTGGTTCATAATCTGCTAACTGAAGTTTTTTCATAATCTTTACATGTGGTGGTTCTTGTTTTACAGCCCTTACTTTTTCTTCTTCATAATTAGCGAATTTCTTTAAATTTGTGTATTTTTTGAAATTGAATTTACTTGCTTCTGTTAGTTTGCCTTTTTCATCTAAAATATACCAATGTGAAACTAATTTCTTTTCTGCTTGTAATGCTTCTGATTCTTCTTGTTTTTTTTCTGGAGAGAATTCTCTTGATAATTCTGATAAAGGATGTCCTTTACATTTAACTTCAAATGATTTATAGTAACCAAAAGGCGCTCTCGTTACATTTAATGGTTTTAGTTTCTTTTCTGTTAATTTTAATATTTTTAATGCGTTATCTGGTTTTGCTAATTTAGAAGATAAGTGAGCATAAGGATAGAGAACTATATTACCTGTTTTAACTTGTCTTGCTATGTCTTTTATTTCTTCTGTTAATTTATTTGCCGACCATTCAATGTTCTTTTCATCTGTTGATTCTACAGCTGTTAAAACTACTAAACATTCTTTTATTTGTTTTAAATTTTGATCAGAAGGTTCTGCATTTTTTATTGCTTTTTTTTTTGCTTGAAATTTAATATAATCTGAATGTAAAGTTAATATTTTCATGTTATAAAAATTAGAAAATGGATTTATTAATGTTTTGATTTATACCATTGATATTCTTAATTGATTCATTCCCCCAGATGTACAATAATCTTCTATTAATATATCAATATCATTCCATTCTCCAAATACAAAATCTCCTGCATTTAGATTGAATGCTGGAATACACCAATCAGAATTATCTACATTACAATTTCCACAACCACTTAAAACCTCATCAGTAGTTCCATTAATTTCTTCATATTCCCAATCGATACCCACTTTTACACCTGTTGTTCCTCCCCAATATTTTAAAACACCATTTACATAAAAATATAAATTGTCATTCATACATATACCATTTGTTTTATTTTTTCCTTCTATTTGATCATAATATGCTGCTATTCCTTCTAAATAAAGCGTACTATCTGAAAAAATTCTATCTACATAAAGATTATTGTGAATCCAACCTTCTTCTAAAGTTCCAGGATTAGCACCAGTACACGCATTTTCAAACCCTACTTGACCAGCACCTCCTGAGTTACATCCTTGAGGATCATCCCAAAAAACTTCTGAAGATTGTGGGAAAGAATAGAGAAATTCTGTCGGAGGATCATCAGTATTACAATAATTTATTGGAGTTCCATCCACATCATTAAGTAATAATATGTTTTTATTTCTTGATACATTATAGTAACTGTCTTGTGTTGTAGTCCATTCTCCTAAAGCCCAATAATCTGATACATTTTCAAATCTCCCACCTAAATATCCTGTTTGAGTTCTTATTAAACCAGTACCAATATCTTTATACTTTAATTTTATATTAAATAAATAACATTCTCCTATTTTTCCTTGACAATCTAAATTATTAACTTCTCCTTGTAATAAATTAGATGTTTCGCCCATACTTAGTGCAAATTGTCCTTCTCCCGGAAGAGGAACTTGACCACAGAAAATATCACCATTATATAATTCAATACTATCTATCTCTAATCTACGGTTAATATTGTTTCTTATGATTAAATAATTCTTATTCCTAATTTCTACAATTTCATTATTTGATCCTACGAATTTTTGATCTACAAGATTAATAATATTATTAGAAATCTGAAAATTAGGTTGACATTTATCTGGAACTATGTTAATATAAAATAAGAATGCTACAACAATTATAAGAAAAATTAAAGCAAAACCATAAGTCATTAGATACTCCATGGCTGTTTGTGCTTTACCTCTTTTTAGCATATTAATATTATAAATTAAGGTTATATAAAACTTTTTTTATTATCTAGAAATAAAAAAAAATAAAAAAAATTATTTTTTATCTAAAGGTATTACCATAATAAATGTTAATATTGCAGTTATAAGCAAACCAGGTATTATTCCTGCTTGGAATATTTCACTTAAATCTATGAAAGTTTTAGTTATAAAATAACCTGAGATTAAAGTTGTTCCTGCTAATAATAAAAATTCAATAGCAATGGCCTTTAAGAATAAATTTTTTTCTTTATTTGTTTTTTTCATTCTTTACCTCAAAAAATAAATAAAAAAAGAGGCTTAAGCCTCTACTGTTGCTGAGTAAGTGCCTGAAGCTGTGTGTTGTATTGAACTTCCACTTAATGTATATGTTGCTGATAAAGTTCCTGATACTTTATCACCTTCTGCTACACCTGTACAAGTTATAAGTACTATGTTTTCACCATTACTTAACTCATTATTTCCTGCAGGTAACGCATCAACAGAACAATCCCCTGTTGCAGAAATTGTAGAAGTTCCTGATAATCCTGATGTACCTACTATAACTTGTCCAGAATCGTCAGCTAATACTTGCGTGTCAATACAAGTAAATGGTGCTGGCATTGTACATACATTTGGAGTACTTGGATTAAACACTCCTAAATAGAATAAGGCTGCTAATGCAATTAAAACAATCAGAATTGCCCAACCATAAGTCATTAGATACTCCATGGCTGTTTGTGCTTTCTTTTTAAACATCTAATATCACCTCTCCTTTTTATTTATTTAATATTTATATTTAAGATAAATTATTAGAATCTAGTATTTAAATGTTTTGTTTTTAATACCTATTTTATAGAGAAAAACAAAAGTTTTATATAGAGGGAAAATTGCAAAAAATTAGAAATATCACTTCTAAAATGGTAAAAACAGAAATTATATTGAAATTAAATTCAAAAAGCTGATTACTATGTCATTTTAATACTGTTTTAGAAGGAACTATCGTGCCTTGGTAGTGTAGTGGTTATCATCCGGCCCTGTCGAGGGTGTTACCAAGTAATGCTTAGAGAAAGGCCGGGACCCGGGTTCAATTCCCGGCCAGGGCGTTGGGCCGGTAGCTCAGTTTGGCAGAGCATCTGCCTTTTAAAAAAATTGGGGAAAGCAGAGGGTCATGGGTTCAAATCCCATTCGGCCCGTCCTATTCAAAAAATGGAAGAGAAAAAACAAGAAATCAAACATGTTTTAGTACCTAAACATATTAAATTAAGTGATGACAAAGCAAATGAATTATTGGCAAAATTAAATGTTTCTAAAAAACAATTACCTAAAATATCAATCAAAGATCCTGCTATTCAACATATGGATGTTCAAAAAAGAGATATAATTGAAATAAGGAGAAATAGTCCTACAATAGGAGAATCTATTTTTTATAGAGTTGTGATATAAATATGAAGAGATATAAAGAATTAATTCAAAATTATTTTGATAAGCATAGCTTAGTAGAAAGTAATTTGAGATCTTTTAACAATTTTATGGATAAAGGCATTCAAAAAATTATAGACGAGGCTAGTGAGATTATTCCAACAATTATTCCTTCTGAAGTAAGTGAGTTTAAAATTAAATTAGGAAAAATAGAAATTGAAAAACCTCAAATTGTAGAAGCTGATGGAAGTAAACGAGATGTTTATCCAAGTGAAGCAAGATTAAGAAAATTAACTTACTCTGCTCCTATTTATCTAAATATAAGTGCTTATATTGATGGTGTAGAAAGAGAATCATTCAAAGCATTATTAGGAAAAATACCCATAATGGTTAAAAGTAAATATTGTCATTTATATAATTTAAGTGAAGAAAAATTAATTGGACATTATGAAGATCCAAATGATCTTGGTGGATATTTTATATTAAATGGTAATGAAAGAGTTTTAATTATTGTTGAAGATTTAGCAAGTAATAAATTCTTCGTTGGGAAAAATTCTGTAGGACCAAGTAAATATACTGCAAAAATATTTAGTGAAAAAGGAAGTTATAGAATTCCTCACACAATAGAACAGATGAAAGATGGTAAAATATATTTAAGTTTTACAAGATTTAAGAGAGTTCCAATAATTGCAATAATAAAAGCATTAGGTTTAGCAAAAGATCAAGATATTGCTTCTTTAATTTCTGAAAATATGCAATATGATGATGTTTTTATTAATTTATATTCTGTTTTAGAATTAAAAACACAAAAAGATGCCATTGAATTTTTAGGTAAAAAAATAGAATCTAATATGCAAGAGAAAAAAGATGAAAGAGTTTTTGAAATTCTTGATAAATATTTATTACCTCATATTGGAGTAGATAAACAATCAAGGATGTTAAAGGCTTATAATTTATGTAAATATATAAGAAAATTCTTATTAGTTGCTAAAAAAGGTTTGAAATTAGATGATAAAGATCATTATAGTAATAAAAGATTAAAATTAAGTGGAGATTTATTGACTGATTTATTTAGAGTTAATTTAAACGCTTTAGTTCAAGATATGTTATATAATTTTCAAAGATTAGTTAAGAGAGGGAAATTCCAAAGTATAAGA
>JAIOTD010000049.1 GCA_021107205.1 archaeon
TACAGATTTAAGTTTATTAATAGAATATACTGCACAATATCCTAATTTAATTGTGATAGAATATGAAATTTATCACTCCCAAGCCAGTAATTATGAAACTGCTAATAAATATTTTCAATCATATGTTTTCATAGGAAGAGCAGGAGTTCCCTTTCTAATATTTAATAAAGATCAAACAGCTATGGGAAGATTTGAAGTTCTTGATTCTAATGAAATAATTAAAACATTAGATTCAAATAAATGCCCCTTAGAAGATGGTTCATCTGTTGATTTTAAAGATTTAGATATTACTAACTTAAATGGAAAAGTGAATATTTGGACAAAAAACAAGATTCTAATATCTGATGGTTCTGGAGTAGGTAATAATGAATTATTAAAAAAACTTTTAACTGAAGAAGAAATATCTTCTGCTTTAAAAGAAATTGAGTTTGAAGAAATTTTTACTAACAGTGTTTATATGTCTGGATCCGAAATTAAATTTGAAATAGCAGTTAAAATGGATGGTTGGACTTTGCAATGGAATGATGATTCAATAGAAATAGCAATTGGTATAAGTGAAGTAATTCATCCAAAATGGAAAAATGGGTATTGGTTTTTCATTGTTATTCTCTTAGCTATTATCTCATTTTTTGTTTATTGGATTGGGATAGCAAAAAGAAAAATATGCATTTATCTTGGTGAAAAACAAAAAGATTATTTAATAATTGGGATTTCTTTAATTACTCTTATAGGATTTTTTATTTTAGCTAAAAATATTTCTCCAGATTTTTTAGAGAAAATAGGATATAATCTTCCTTTACCTATATTTACCTTTATTATAGCTTTAGTTGATGGTTTTAATCCATGTAATTTATTTGTTCTTACTTTTTTATTAGGATTGTTAGCGTCAGTTTCACATTCAAGAAAAAGAATTTACACAATAGGATTCACTTTTGTTTTTGTAGTTTTTATTATTTATTTTTTGTTTATGGTAGCATGGCTGAATATTTTTAAGTATATTGGATTTATTACTCCTTTAAGAATTGCTATTGCATCTATTGCATTAATTGCTGGAATTATTAATTGTAAAGAACTTCTATTTTTCAGAAAAGGGATTACATTGATGATTCAAGAACGACATAAAGGACTTTTAGTAAGGAAGATTGAATCTATGAAAGAGATTATAAAAAAAGCATCTTTACCTGTTTTAATTTCTGCATCTATTGGTCTTGCTGCATTTGCTTCCCTAGTTGAATTACCTTGTACAGCAGGTTTTCCTATCATTTATACGGCGATATTATCAGGAAAAATGTTAAGTGGACTGAGTTATTATTTTTATTTGGGATTGTATAATTTAATTTATGTTATTCCTTTAGCAGTAATAATTACAATATTTGGTTATTCTTTTAAAACTAAACAAATATCAAAAAGGCAAATGCAAATAATAAAATTTATAGGTGGTTTAATAATGATATTACTTGGATTAGTTTTATTAATTAACCCAAGTTTAATTGGTATTGGATTTGGTTAAAGAAGTTGTTAATTTAAGGTACATAAAATTTTAAATTTAACAGAAAAATTAATAAATTATCAATAAATATTTAATTAAAAATGATTAAGAAAGTTTTATTTGATGGTAGAGGAAGAAAATATTATTGGAAACAAGGAGAGTTTCATTCTAGTTTAGGAACTATTAAAGAAGTTAGTAATGGAAGAGTTACAAGTAATAAAAATAAAGATTTTTTCGTAACTGATGCTAATCTAATTGATAATATTGAGAAATTAAGTAGAGATGCTGCTACTATGCATTTTAAAGAAATGGGGCAAATATTAGTTTATTCTGGAGTCGATAAAGATTCTAATGTGTTGGAAGCTGGAAGTGGATCTGGTTTTTTAACTGTTAATTTAGCAAGGTTTGTTAAGAAAGTTCACAGTTATGAAATTAAAAAAAGTTCTTTTGATTTAGTTAAGAAAAATTTGGAAAAGTTGGGAATAAAAAATGTTGATTTGAAAAACAAAGATGTTTATTCTGGTTGGGCTGAAAAAGATTTGGATTTGGTTGTGTTAGATTTATCAGAGCCTTGGAAATGTTTAGAACATGTTAATAAAAGTTTAAAGAAAGGTTGTTATTTAATTGCTTACTTACATAATTTAACTCAAGTTAATGAATTAATAAAAGAAAGCAAGAAATTTGATTTATATTATGAGAAAACTTTGGAATTAATACAAAGAGAATGGGTTATTAGTAAATTACAATTAAAACCAAGTCATGATGTTTTAGGACATACTGCTTTTTTAGTTTTTATTAGAAAGGTTTAAAAAGAACGAATTCTTAACACCGAGTAATAAAGTTTGCTTGTTCTATTACTCGGGTTAATATTGAAAAACAAAATAGGAGTATATAAAACTTTTGAAAATGGAAAAATATGAAAAAATTGTACCAGATACAAGTATAATAATAGAGAATTTACTTAGTGAGAAAATTCAAAAAAAAGAAATTAAAACTAAAGAAGTTATTATTCACGAGGCTGTTTTAGCCGAATTAGAACATCAAGCCAATGTAGGTAAAACTATAGGCCTTTTAGGATTAGATGAATTAAATAAATTAAAAGAATTAAGTAAACAGAAATTCTTTGAACTAAAATATGAAGGTAGAAGACCTAATGCTGTAGAAATAAAGCATGCTTCTTTAGGAGAAATTGATAGTTTGATTAGAGAATTAGCTTACAATAAGGAAGCTGTTTTAATAACAGGGGATAAAGTTCAATCTAGAGTTGCACAAGCTAAAGGTATGAAAGTAAAATACGTTCAACCCGTTATTAAGAAAAAGAAAATTAAGATTGAAAAATATTTTGATAAGACTACAATGAGTGTTCATTTAAGGGAAAAAGTAAGACCTTATGCTAAAAAAGGAATGCCTGGAAACTGGAAAACTGTTTATTTATCTGAAAAAAAATTAAAACAATCTGAAATTATAGCAATGTCTAAAGAAATTATAGAAGAAAGTAAAATTAGATCTGGAGGTTTTTTAGAAATTGAAAGAAGAGGAAGTTCTGTAGTTCAGTTAGAAAATTATAGGATTGTCATTACAAGACCACCTTTTTCAGATGGTTGGGAAATAACAGCCGTAAGACCTGTTAAAAAATTAAACATAAAAGATTATGATTTAAGTGAAAAATTATTACAAAGAATTGAAGATCAAGCAGAAGGAATTTTAGTTGCTGGTTCTCCCGGGGAAGGTAAATCTACATTTGCTAGTGCATTAGCAGAATTTTATGCTAAAAAAGATAAAACTGTTAAGACAATAGAAGCTCCAAGAGATTTACAGTTAGATGATACTATAACACAATATTCAATAAGTCAAGGTTCTAGTCAAGAAATTCATGATGTTTTATTGTTATCTAGACCCGATTATACTGTTTTTGATGAGATGAGAAATAATGAAGATTTTAGATTATTTTCTGATTTAAGATTAAGTGGTATTGGAATTGTAGGCGTTTTACATAGTACTAATCCTGTAGATGCAATTCAAAGATTTATTGGAAGAACAGAGTTAGGAGTTATTCCTCAAATAGTTGATACTGTGGTTTTTATTAAAAATGGAAAAGTTGGAAGTGTATTAAGTTTACAAATGACTGTTAAAGTTCCTTCTGGAATGACTGAAGCTGATTTAGCTAGACCTGTTGTAGAAATAAAAGACTTTGAAAATGATAAATTGAAATATGAAATTTATTCATACGGTGAAGAAACAGTAGTTGTTCCTGTTGTAAAAGAAAGTGTTAAACCTTTACATGAATTAAGTGCTAAATTTATTGAAAAAGAATTAAGTAGCATTAGTAGAGATATTAAAGCTGAGATTTTAAGTGATAACAAAGCAATAATTTATGTTCCTGAAAGTTTGATTGCAAGAATAATTGGAAAAGAAGGTAAAAACATAGAACAAATTGAAAAAAGATTAGGAATTAATATCAAAGTTGAGAGTTTGAAGGGAAATAGTGATAAAAAAGATGTTAAATTTAATTTAGGAGATACAGGTAAGTTTATTATTTTTTATGTAGATACTAGATTTACTGGAGATCAAGTTGATGTTCATGTAGATGATACTTATTTGTTTAGTTCTACAGTTGGAAAGAAAGGAGATATTAAAGTTCATAAGAAAAGTAAATTAGGAAGAAACTTGTTGAACTTGATAAATCGAAATAGAGAAATTAAATTATTTGTTTAATTTTATCTTTTTCCTTTGTGAACAATAGCTTGAGTTATATTATGCAGATAATCACCTACTTTTTCAGCGTGAGTTAAAATATCATTATACAATAATTCAGATTCAGAAATACTATTATGATTTCCTAAGTTTTTTAGATGCTTATTTTGATATTTAAATATTAAATTATTAATTCTTTTCTCAATTGCAAATGATTCATAAGCAGCTTTAAAATCATTTTTATCCATCGCTATTACTGTAAGATCTATGAATTTAGATAATAAGTTAAAAATATTATTTAATTCTCTTTTTTCATTCTCTGTAAAATTTAATTTATTTTCATATTTTCTTTGAGCTACTTTCATCATACCTTCAATATGATCTCCAGCATGTTCTATATCGTTAACACTATGAATTAAATTTGGAATTAAAGTAGCTTCTTTTTCAGATAGTCTTTTTCTTGTTATTTCAACAATATATTTAGTTATATTTAATTGCATAGTATCAATAGAATCTTCATCAATTTCAACTTCAGCAAATTTTTTGTGATCAAATTTAGGAAAAGATTCTTTAGTTTTTTCTAACATATTTTTACATAATGCAAGCATAATTGTCATTTCTTTAACAACGGCTTTAATAGCTAAATTAGGTATTTTTAATAAACTCTTATCAAGATATCTTGTTGTTTTTTTACGGTAATCTTTTCCTTTAATAATTTTTTTTATTAATCTAACATATAAAGGTGTTAGAGGTAAAAATATCAAAGCGTTAAATATGTTGAATGCAGTATGGGCGTTAGCTACTTGCCTTGCAATATCATTAGATGTTAAGGGTATTAATTCTAAATACAAAGGAGCGATTATTAATGCAATAGTTGTTCCTACAATATTAAAAATTAAATGAGATAATGCTAATCTCTTACTTGAAATACTGCCTTTAAAACTTGCAATTAAAGCAGTAACACAAGTACCCACGTTATCCCCTAATATAATAAAAAAAGCAGTTCTAAAATCTAGCAATCCAGCTATCGCTAGTGCTATTACCATTCCTATAGTTGTTGAACTACTTTGTAATATCACAGTGACTGATAAACCTATTAATACTCCAAAAAGAGGATTTTCCCCAAATTCTACAAATAAATCTAAAATACCTTCATTAGTCGATAATGGTTTAAAAGAATCTGTCATTAAATTTAAACCAAAAAATAGAAGACCAAATCCGAAGATTACTAATGCAATATTCTTTTTTTTATTTCTTTTTGATAAGAAGAAA
>JAIOTD010000031.1 GCA_021107205.1 archaeon
GCTTGCTAAAGATTCTACTAAAGTAACTTATGGTGAAAAAAATACTCAAAAAGCATTAGATATATCTGCAGTTGATATATTATTAGTTTCTGATAGTTTGGATGATAAAGTAACAGAAAAATTAGAGGAAAAAGCAGCAGAAACAGGAGCTACAATAGAAATTCTTTCTACAGAAACAGAAGAAGGAAACCAACTTAAAGAACTCGGTGGCGTGGGAGCAATTCTAAGATTTCCTATTTATTAAAAATTAGTTTATAAAAATATGGAAGAACATTTGGAAAAGAAGAATATAAAGAACTAAAGATTAAAAGAGAATGAAAAAATTAAAAATTTATTTATTATCTTTTGGAACATGCTTTAGATTAAAAGATAAATCCCAATCTATTGGGTATTTCTTTGCCCACCCACCAAAATCATTACTACAATAATTATCAATTCTATTTATGGCCAACCTCACCATCATACGGTAACAGACAATAGGCATTCTAGATTCTAAGAAATCTTCAGGTTGTTCACTTTCTTGTAAATTATCAACAATTTCCCAATATCTATTTTTTTTATAATTCCAATAAAATCTCATAGTAGTCATGATCTCAGTACGATTTTTAGCCACATATCCTATTGTATTAAGGGGTATAGGCAAAGCAATTGCTAAAATTTCAACTAAATTTAAATCAAGAGAGGAGTTTGAATTCATAAATGTTTAATAAGGAATTAATTTAAAAGTTTTATTATACATTAAACTAAATAATAAGTTTTTCTTTATTTTTATTTAATCCAATAAATTTAAAAACCAACTTATTTCTATGATATTATGGAAGATATAAAAAACAGAATAGAAGCTGTTTTATTCACAACAGGAAGATTCATT
This sequence comes from archaeon, assembly GCA_021107205.1. Classification (GTDB taxonomy): domain Archaea; phylum Nanobdellota; class Nanobdellia; order SCGC-AAA011-G17; family GW2011-AR20; genus JAIOTD01. The sequence goes on from JAIOTD010000031.1 coordinate 872, forward strand.
GAGACAGAAGAATTAGCAGAATTATGTAATATTGGCTCAAAAGGAACAATCAAAGAAGCATTAACTGAATTAATAAATGATTACAAAAACAAAAACTCAGCTCTAGAAATAGTAGAAGAAAAAAACAAATTCAAACTAAATATAAAAAAAGATTATTTATATTTAACAACTAAATTACTAAATGAAACAGAATTTGATAAACCAACTCAAGAAACTTTAGCTTTAGTAGCTTTAAAACAACCTGTAATTCAAGCAGAAATTATACATATAAGAGGAAACAAAGCATATGATCATATCAAAAAGTTAAAAGAACTTGACTTCCTAACTTCAGAAAAAAAAGGTAGATCAAGATTACTTAAAACAGCTCCAAAATTTTATGATTACTTTGATGTTGTGGGAGAATCTCAAATAAAAGAGAAATTTTCCGAAATAGAACAAAAATATCAAAATGAAACTCAAGATTAATATTCTTGTACTTTTAATTTTTTTAGTTACATTAGGAACCCACCTATTTTTTTCGTTCCAAACACCCAATTTCTATGGAGATGAGTCCTATCTAAACCTAAGAATATTAGACAACATTCTAGAAACAGGTCAACCAATGAGTTATGATGAATTAAGTTATGGAGGAAGACCCATGTTGAATCCTCAATTTTTCCATTATTTCCTAGCATTATTTTCATTTATTCCTTTTTATCTAAAAATTATTCCATCAATATTAATTTCAAGTTTAGTTATCATAGTCTATCTGATCTCATATGAAATAACTAAAAACAAAACTTCAAGTTTAATAGCTTCGTTATTATCTGGTTTTGTTCCAATTTACATAACACAAACTCTAAACCAAATTTCCATTTACTCATTACTTTTACCATTAAGTTTTCTTATGATTCTAAGTTTAATAAAAATTGAAGAAAAAAAATATTTCATGATATTCATTATCATTTCATTTTTACTTCCTTTAATAAGTTACTTAGCTTTCTTTGTATTATTAGCAATGGTTTTCTATCTAATTTTATCAAATGTAGAAAATAATAAAATAAGTAAAATAAAAAAAGAATCAATATTCTTCAGTTTTCTATTAATGCTTTTCCTTACTTTCATATTTTACAAAAAAGCATTTTTCTTATATGGAATAAATTTCATATGGCAAAATGTTCCTTCCCAACTATTCTTCACTTATTTCAGACCGGTAAATATTTTAGAAATAATGTACTTAATCGGTTTAATACCTTTAATTTTAGGAGCTATAGGGATTTACTTGGGATTATTTAAACAAAAAAGAGATCCAATTATTTTACTAACAAGTTTTATCATGGCAACATCATTATTCCTTGTATTTAGAATAGTAGACCTTTATCCAGGATTATTATTTTTAAGTACCTCATTCATAATAATTTCTTCTTTAACAATTTGTAATTCAATAAAATATCTAAAATTAACAAAACTATCAAAATTAACAAAATATTTAATCTCATTATTTCTAATTTTAATAATATTAATCTCTATTTTCCCTTCATTTATATCGGCTCAAAATATTCAAAAACCAGATGCTGTAATAGAAAAATTCAAAATATTCCAAGAAATAGAGGAAGATGCAACAATCCTAACTCCAATCAAAATAGGACATCTAACAACTTATATAACACAAAGAAAAAATTTCATGGATTCTAATTTTTTACTTGCTCCAGACCCAGAACAAAGAATAAAAGATCATGAACTACTATACTCAACATTATTACAAACAAAAGGTCTAGAACTAACAGATAAATATAGTATAGATTACATTTACTTTCCA
>JAIOTD010000065.1 GCA_021107205.1 archaeon
CCCATATTCAAATACCCATGAACAATTAATTTTTCCGGAAGTTTATAACCTGAAGAAAGAAGCATTGAAGGCCAAATTACAGAATGAAACCAATTAATACCTTTTCCTATTACATGAACATTTGCTGGCCAGAATTTTTTTTCTTTGTCTTTTAATCCAGATATGTAATTTATTAAAGCATCAATCCACACCCATAATTTGAAATTTTTGTCATTCGGGAAATCTACGCCCCATTGGGCTCCTTTTCTACTTATACAAATATCGTTTAATCCCTCGTTTATTCTTGATATCACTTCATTAGCTTTAGATTTTGGAGATACATAATTAGGAATTATTTTTAATAACTCATCTTTGTATTTACTTAATTTAAAAAAGTAAGCATCTTCTTTTCTAAGTTCAGGTTCTATATTATGCTCAGGACATTTTCCATTTATAAGATCTTTTTCTTTATAATAAGTTTCACATCCAATACAATAAAGTCCTTCATAAGTTCCTTTATAAATATCATTTTTATCTATTATTTTTTGAATTATTTTTTGGACAACTAATGCATGATCTTTAGCTGTTGTTCTTATAAAATCATTATAACTTATATTCAATTTTTTACATAATTCTATAAAAAGATTGGAATTTTTATCAATAAATTCATTTACAGAAATTTTTGCTTTTTTAGCAGCTTCTATATTTTTCTGTGCATTTTCATCAACACCTGTAAGGAAAAAAACATCATAACCTTGAAGTTTTTTATATCTTGCAAGAACATCTGTTAATACTTTTTCAAATGCGTGTCCTATATGGGGTCTTGCATTTACATAATCTATTGCTGTTGTAATGTAAAATTTTGCCATGTTTTCCTCAATAGAAACATTTATTTAAACCTTTTAAGATTTTTCATTTAATAAAGCCCTGTAGTGTAGTGGTCAATCATGCAAGGCCCTGGACCTTGCGACAGAGGTTCGAATCCTCTCAGGGCTAAAGCTCCTGTAGTCTAGCTCGGTTAAGGACGTAGATTTAATAAGCGTAACCCTCTCAATTGAGTAAAGAGAAAGGCTAAAACCCGGGTTCAAATCCCGGCAGGAGCATCTCAAAATATTTAAATACTTTATAAGGAAAATAATATTATGGGAAATACTAAATATTATAGATCTGGTTTTTTGGAAGTTTATTGTGGACCTATGAAATCTGGAAAAAGTGCTGCTTTAATTTCAAGGGTTGAAAAATTAAATTATGCTAAAGATATTAATTTTCAGTTATTTAAACCCAAATTAGATAACAGATTTAGTGAATTACAAATTGTTTCTAGAAAAGGAGATTCTATTAATGCTACAATTATTAATGAAAAAGATCCTAAAGAGATTTTAGATAAAATAAATGAAAATGTGGATGTAGTAGCAATAGATGAAGTTCATTTTTTTGATAAAGAATTAGTTAATGTTGTTAAGGAATTAGTTAGTAAAGGGAAAAATGTTATTATTTCTGGTTTAGATTTAGACTTTAGGGGGGAACCTTTTGGTTGTATGCCTGAATTATTAGCATTAGCTGACAGGGTTATTAAATTAGAAGGTATTTGTGATTTTTCTGAATGTAATAACAGAGGCGTAAGAAGTCAAAGAATTATTAATGGAAAGCCTGCTCATTATACTTCTCCTTTAATTCAAGTCGGTGATGATGAGCTTTATGAGGTAAGGTGTTTAAAACACCATGAAGTCCCAAATGAATAAAACACTAAGAATAATCTTATTTCCTTTTAGAGTAATATATTTAGTAATAATGGGAATAGTTTATACTTTAATTGTAAGTTTGCCAAAAAATTTAAAGTTAGCTGGAACATACTCATTTAATAAATCAAAAAGAGATGAAATTAATAGGAAAGTGAAACAAGATAAAATGATAAAATTATTAAAGGAGAAAATTGAGAGACTTGAAAGATTAGTTTACGCTACGATAAAAGATAGTGATTATTTTAAATCAGATAAGGGAAAAATTGATGTGAAGGAATTAAAAAAGGAAGCAAGAAAATGAGTTTAAAGGAACCTAAATCAATGAGTGAATGTATTTATTTTACTAATAGATTTCTAGATAATGATGGTTATATTAGGGCTTGGGTTTCCAAAGAAATGTGTGAAAAATGTGGGAAAGGATTAATGGGAAAACCTAAGGATAAAAAAACAGGTAAAGTAAAAATAAGAGCTAAAAAATATCATTGTCCTGAATGTAATAATATTGAAGAACAAAAAGAATATGAAGAAAAATTAACTGTTAGTATTAAGTATAAATGTCCTCATTGTGGTTTTGAATCTGAAACTCAAGTTCCTTTTAAGAGAAAGAGAATACAAATACTTAATGAAGAGACTCAAAAGAAAAAAGCTGCAGAATCTATTAGATTTCAATGTGAAAAGTGTAAGGAAAATATTGATATTACTAAAAAGATGAAGTAATTTTATTATTTAATAACAGATTCTAATTTCCAAATACCTTTATGATATTCCATAACATCTAAATTGTATGTTCCTTCCATAATTATTGGTAGTTCTGATTGGTTAAGAATTCCCTCAAATCTTATTTCTGAGAATTTTCCATTACCTTGAGATATTTCTCTATTATATTTTGCCATTAAATTTAATTTTTCCATTTGGAAATATTCTCCCAATTAATTCAGATGTTCCAAAAGTATCTTCCCCTTCTGCAACAAATGTTCTATCTTTAGAATGATAATACAAAAAATGAACTGCAAATTCATTCACATCAATTTTTCCCCTATTTCTTTTGAAAAATCCTTCAAAATTTGCACTTCTAAGAAGCACATCTGTAATTCTTTCAATTTCAAACATAAGAATGCTGTCTGAAGAAAAATTATTTAAATGTTATTAATAAAAAATGATTATTTTAATTCTTCTAGAACTTCATTAATATCTTTTCTTTGGTTAACCTTTTGGTGAAAATAAAACATAGATTTTGAAATATCTTCTCCAACAACATAAATTTGGGGTTTTCCTTTTTCTAAACTTAAAGTTATTGCAGCTCCTAATTCTACGTGCATACCTGTTCCTAGAGCTTCATCAATTATAAAAATAAAAACATCACAATCTCTTACGCCATCAATATCTTCTTGAGTATATTTTTGAGCTATTTCTTTATTCTCATTATATGGTTTAATTGGTTTATGTGTTGTCCAATCATAAGAAACTTCGTGACCTAATTTTTTAATCTTTTCATAAATATCTAAAATTAGATCTTTTTTCTCGAATTTACCAGCAACGTAAATTTTCATGACTTATGTGCTAACTTAATATCTTCTGCTTTTATTGTTTTTCTTCCTGAA